>JAEUSG010000495.1 GCA_016788315.1 Fibrobacterota bacterium
CATTCCTGGAAGAGCACAAAGAGAGCAAATGGAATTTTTCTTCAGGAATCAGGATTTCCAATATCGGTAATTTTAAAATTGTCAGTTTTGAAGGCGCCGTTCCGAATATGGCAGAAGTTAAAACTTTCAAAGATGATATGATCCGCAAAGTAAATACAGGTATGATTTTCATTGCTATCGATTTCTCAAAAGTTGCCAGCGTAACTTCTGATTTCATCGGAGCGCTTCTTGCAATAAGAAGAGTTGTTGACATGAAAGATGGCTGGTTTGTCTTTATAGGTGTTCACGACGAACTCTACGGTATCTTTGACACTGTCGGACTCACAAAGATGATCTCACATTATCCCGACCTTAAAGCATTCGAAACAGCGCTTAAGGGTAAGGATATCATAAGCGGTATTGCATAAAAAAAGGGAATCGTTTTAAGATTCCCCTCTAAATTAACTCGAGGCAATGTAGTGTTGTTTAGCGAGACAAAACAAGCTTCTGTGAAAGTGTCCTGCTTCCCTTTTCCCACTTAATGATATAGATACCGGATGGAACATTTTTTCCGATGCTGTTTGTGCCATCCCAATTAAGTTTTTGTTCATATCCCTTAATGCCGGCAGCAAGGTAAAATGACTTAATAAGCTGACCTGCACCGTTAAATATATTCACCTTCGAATTGAAATTCATTGATGGGGAATAAAGAGTAATCGCTGTTGATGGATTACATGGATTTGGAGAACAGCTCATTCTATCAAATTTATCATCGATTGACTTTGATTTTTCTGCAGCAATTACCATAACAGGAGATTTAGAGAAATAATAGGTGCCGAGGCTTGTACTGCGGTAAGACTGCGAAAAATCCTTATAAGGATTTGAAATCGCAGCGGCAACAGCAATATGATCTTTAAGCTGCGTAAGGTATGTTTCGTTACCGGTAAGAGAATAGCAATATCCTGCTGTAAGAGCCCATGCCGGATTTTTATATGCGGTAGCCCAGCCTGCAACTGTCTTAATGAATGTCTGAGCCGCTACTGTTGGTTTGATTTGATCATACAATATCACACCTTCCATATACAATGGTCCCATCCAGTCAAACTGACTCATAGAAGCAGGGGTTTTACTGTTATGATTGGTGACAGTCGTACCAAGTTTTGTCAAGTAAGATTGATCCTTATTAAGTGCATAAGCTTGCAGCAACATCCACATGTAAGCGCCGGGACCTCTGATTTGGCCAGGCATGTTATAACCATTCGGCCAGGCAGAGACAGCCCAGTTTACAGTTTTCATACCCTGATCACGGCTTCTCTCATCGCCGCAAAGATAGTATCTCTCAAACATAGCATCATTCTTATGGTGGTTACACTCACCAGATATGTAAAGTGCTCTGTTTTCATCAAACACTAAATTATTTGAAGGGCAATATCTGCATGCACCTGTACTTGACGACAATGTTGGACCGAAATTTCCAACGTGGGTATCCATATTACCACGCTCAGTGATTTCAAAGAAATCAAAAAATTTGAAATCTCCGGAACGTATAAACTCTATGAAATGGGTGTGGTCAAGACCATAATAATTGCCTTCCCATTTCATGTTTATGGCCTGATATACACCATCATTATCAGCATAGTGGTAGATGTTTCCCCATTCAAAAAAGCCGTAGCAGTCAGTAGCTACATTAACTTTTGACTGACGATCCAT
>JAEUSG010000515.1 GCA_016788315.1 Fibrobacterota bacterium
AGGTGGAGGACATGGAGACTATTTCGGTAATGAGATGTATCTCTATGAAGTTGATTCATGCAGGTGGACCCGCATAACCAATCCTACAGTTCTATATCCCGGATATGGGCCAAATGGAGATCAATCTGAAGTTCTAATAGACACCGCCTCAAATGATACTACTCCGCAATCACGACACACCTATTCAGGCACTTGTTTTATCCAGCATGCCAACCGTTTTTTCATGAAAAGCCGTGGTTATAATACAGCCTTTAGAGATTCAGCATTCAAACCGCAAAATATTACATGGGTATTTGACCCCTCAACACGCCGGTGGGAGCACCGTTATCCAACTACCGACAATGGTATAATACCTAAAAGAACTATTGGAGATGTTAGTCTTTACGATTCGGTAAGTAGGAAAGTCTATGCACATGGATATAGCGATGGTGGCGGTTCTGCAGGCGGGTGGTATGCATATGACTATGATTCCAATGCATGGACAAAATGCAACTCTTTTGATGGTTTTAACGGTGCGGCTGGCTGCATGGACACGAAACGACGAATCATTGTCGAAATTCACAGCGGCAGAATTCTCTCTTTCGACATTAAAACGCCTACGCTTGTGATGGAACAATGGAATACTTTACGTTCAGGAAATTTGCTTGCAAGCCAGTGTGCGGATAATTGCACACGTGGAATAGATTACGATCGTGAAAATGACCGTTATCTTGCCTGGTTTGAGGGCTCTGATTCTATTTATGTTCTTGATCCGGAAACCAAAATCTGGACAACATACTATGCACCACAAACGTTAGGAGCAACTAATCTCGGAGTGCATAGCAGACTTAGATATGTTCCTTCAAAAAAAGCATTTATGTGTGCGGCTGCAGTTGATAAAAATGTTGGATTCTTTAAGCTTGAAATTCCGCGACATCAAGATACGGTTACTATGACTTCGCTTAATATAAAGAGTTCAAGCGATTCTTTGGAACAATATCTTAAGGCTAATCTCACGGTAACAGCTACTTTTGCAAATGGATACGTTGATACTGTCACACATGGCTGTTTTTTCAGATCTTTAGACACGCTATTTGCAGTAATGGAACCTGAGGGAGTGGTTCATACATTGCGAAGAGGAGAGGCAAGAATAGAAGTTCGTTATGTAACACGTATGAATACGATTACGGATACAATTACCATAAAGATATTACCAAGTACGGCAGCTGTTGACTCCATTCGTCTAAACAGTGATACGCTCCGTTTACTAAGTGGACGCGAAGTTTTTAATATGACAGGAACGGTTTATTGGAGGCAAAACTCACTTGCCTTAACACGTTCGCTAGATTCATCAATTATCTGGAATTCACTCGATACATCCACAGTTAAAGTTTCTTATGGTTCAATACAAGGTGTTAAGGTAGGCGGCCCAGTTCCTGTAATAGCAACGACAGGAAACAAATCTGATACTGTGTATGTTAAGGTTTTACCAAACCCATCTTTTATAAAAAGAATTAATTGTCAAAATCCATCATTAGCCGTTCCTTTTGGCTGGCTTAAACTGGGTTATTATGATACCTATAATGCTACACGTGGATATGGATGGTCGCCGAACAGCCCGAGTGACAATAATAAGGTAACTACCGGTACGAACTTCTTCACACAGACTAGAATGATTTCATACTCTGGCACAAATTTGAGAATTGATATGCCAGCCGGTCAATATATCATCAAAGCTGGAATGGGTGACATTACAAGAACATCAGGTGCAAACTGGCTGGTTTACGGTACAGACACCTTAATGAAATGGTCGCATCAAAATGGTGTTGCAGGTGTTGAGATAGATACAATTACTGTAACTGGCAGTAGCTTGACACTTAGATTTATGGGTTACTTATGTTATCTCGTTATTATTTCTAATGAAGGAATTAACATAAACGAAGTTGCTGAAGATGGTGGACTTCATGATAACATATCTACTCCAAATACAGAAATAGAGAATAGTACATTCGAGAACGAAAGAGTTTGTCTTACTGTATCTCCAGTACCTGCAAATCCGCAATCAGCTATAGCTTTTGAAGTTCCAAAATCATCTAGACCCCCGTCAATAACTATTATGGATAATTATGGCAGAATCATAAACAGCTATCAGACTTTAATTAACAAAGGTAAAATTATTTGGGCCG
>JAEUSG010000528.1 GCA_016788315.1 Fibrobacterota bacterium
CTTCACCAAAGCCTGCTAAAAAAAGTTTTCGTGTTGTTGCGTCAAGAGTAGCGAAAAGGCGGTCAGCTGCATAAACACCGCCCTTGGTAAGAGAATTCAGAAGAGTTGATTTGCCTACATTGGTGTATCCGACAAGAGATACGCGTAACAGTTTGCTGCGCTGCTTTTTCATTTGAGCACGCTGCCGCTCAATGTCATCCAGTTTATCTTTAAGTTCGGCTGCCCTCTTCTTAACAATTCGCTTATCAATTTCAAGCTGTGTTTCACCGGGGCCTCTTGTACCAATACGGTTTCCGCCGGCACTTACCCCCATAGACTGCTGGCCGAAGTGAGTCCACATACCTGTAAGGCGCGGTGAAAGGTAGTTAAGCTGAGCGAGCTCTACAGCAACCTTCGCCTCATGCGTTTTTGCATGCTGTGCAAAGATGTCAAGAATAAGCGTTGAACGGTCGATCGTTTTGCATTCAAAGACTGCCTCAAGGTTTCTTATCTGACTTGGAGAGAGGTCATCGTTAAAAATGACAGTGTCAACTTCAAGGTTTTCAATTTCAGTTTTTATCTCATCAGCTTTACCTGACCCAATGTAGAACTTTGCATCAGGTGCATCACGCATCTGAATTACTCGTCCTGCAATTTCTGCACCGGCAGTATCAGCTAATAGGGCAAGTTCTTCGAGCTGTTCGCTTACCTCACGCTCTGAAAGACCTTTTAAACCCAGACCAACGAGATAGGCGCGCTCTTTGCGCTCTGCCTCTTTTTTTAGATTGTGCAGCTGCTGTTTCATATAAAAAGTTTTAGCGTTTCGTTAAGTTTAATAATCTTCTCTTTAGAATCGTTTAGTTTCGCCCGTTCTTTGTCCAGAACTGCCGCTGGTGCATTGCTGACGAACTTTTCGTTGGACAGCTTTGCCTCAAGCGAAGCTGCGAAGCCCTGCACACGCTCAATCTCTTTTCGTATTTTGTCCGCCTCTGCAGCCTTATCAACAAGACCTTCTAGACTTAAGAAAACAGTGACACCCTCTGTTACAGCTGAAACGCTGTTTGCTAAAGGGTCACCAGAAACTTTGATGTCAAGCGTACCTGTCTTTGAAAGGGCGCAGACCTGTGAGTTTACCTCTTTTAGCCATTTAGCTTTTGTCTCGTCACCACATATAACCTGAACTTCACCCTTCTTTGACGGCGGAATGTTTTTCTCAGCGCGCATCGTTCGAACAGCTGTAATTACCGCCTGTGCAAATGCTATCTGCCTCTCTGCATCCAAAGATACCTCTGCTTCGTTGAATGTCGGCCATTTTTCCATCATCAGGTGGCCGCTGGTTTTTTCGGTCAGCCCATTTTCTTTAAGCGCTGCATAAAGTTCTTCAGTTATAAAAGGCATAAATGGATGGAGCAGTGTCAGCGTGCCATTGAAAACCTTAACTATTGTGTTAAGGGCTGCAGCTTTGGAAACTGGGTCTGCATCCGGTGCAAGCCTGGGTTTAATAAGTTCCACGTACCAGTCGCAAAGCGAGTTCCATGTGAAGTGGTATGCCTCGTCAAGAGCAGCATTAAAATTATAACCGTCAATATGGCCGGAGACCTTTTTCACTGCTTCGTTGAATTCAGAAATTATCCATCTGTCTTCTACTGCTGCTGACATTTGTTGTGATGCATTAAACTTGAAACCTTCTGTATTCATGAAAATAAAGCGGGCTGTATTCCAGAGTTTGTTCGCAAAATTACGTCCAAGTTCACATTTCTCCTCGCCGAACAGAACATCCTGACCGGTTGGAGCTAAATGGACTATTGTGTATCGAAGCGCATCTGCACCATATTTGTCCATTACGTCAATCGGATCGGGAGAGTTGCCAAGAGATTTGCTCATCTTGCGCCCCTGAGGATCTCTAACAACTGAATTGAAGTAGACATCCTTAAACGGCAGCTGCCCCATAAACTCCTGGCCGGCAAAAACCATTCTTGCAACCCAGAAAAAGATAATGTCGGCGGCGGTTACAAGAGCATCGGTCGGATAGAACTTCTTTAAGAGTTCAGTATTCTGCGGCCAGCCTAAAGTTGAGAAAGGCCACAGCCATGAAGAAAACCATGTGTCTAAAACATCGTTGTCCTGCTGTAAATTTGTTCCGCCGCATCGACGGCACTTATCCGGTGCTTCACGCGCAACCATAACTTCACCGCAGCCGCAGTACCATACAGGAATGCGGTGTCCCCACCAGAGCTGACGGCTGATGCACCAGTCGCGGATATTTTCCATCCAGTGGAGAAATGTTTTTTCCCATTTCTCAGGATAGAAACGGAGCTCTTTTTTCTTTACTGCGTCAACAGCAGGTCCGACCCAGGCATCATACTTAACAAACCACTGTTTTGAAAGATAGGGTTCTGTTACTGTGTCGCATCTTTCGCAGTGGCCTACAGCATGAGCGTGCTCTTCAATTTTAACAAGAAGGCCAAGTGCCTCCATGTCAGCAACAACAGCCTTGCGGCATGCAAAGCGGTCGAGGTTTCTGTATTTTTCAGGCACAACGTTGTTCATAGTACCATCTTCATTCATCACTGTTATGCGTGGGAGTTTACTCCGTTCGCCCATCTTGAAGTCATTAGGGTCGTGGGCAGGCGTCACCTTAACGCAGCCGGTACCGAACTCTTTGTCGACGAGGTCGTCTGTAATAATAGGAATATCTCTATCTGCAAGAGGCAGGCGGATCATCTTTCCTACGAGCGATTTATACCGTTCGTCGGAAGGGTTGACTGCAACGGCTGTATCGCCTAGCATTGTTTCAGGGCGGGTGGTAGCCACAACAAGCTCCCCGCTGCCGTCTGCAAGGGGATAACGGAAATGCCAAAGTTTGCCCTGCTTATCTTTGTGGATGTTCTCTTCATCCGATAGCGCAGTTCTGCAGCGCGGGCACCAGTTTACAATATACTGCCCTTGATAAATGAGTCCCTTATCGTATAGACGGACAAATGATTCCTTTACAGCGTTGGAAAGACCTTCGTCCATTGTGAATCGTTCACGGCTCCAATCGCATGAACTGCCGAGGCGTTTAAGCTGCTTTATTATTGTTGAGCCGTACTTTGCCTTCCACTCCCAAACACGTGCAACAAAGGCTTCACGGCCGAGGTCGTGGCGTGTTTTCTTTTCTTCTTTGAGGAGAGCTTTCTCGACAACGTTCTGTGTTGCAATTCCAGCATGGTCTGTTCCGGGCATCCAAAGGACATTGAACCCTTCCATGCGCTTCTTGCGAACAAGGATGTCCTGTAAAGTATTGTTGAGCACGTGTCCCAGGTGAAGATGGCCCGTAACATTGGGCGGAGGAATCATCACGCAATATCGCGGTCCCTCTTTTTTCTCGTCTGCCTTAAAGTAGCCGGACTCTTCCCAAACCTTGTACCATTTTCCTTCAACTGATGCCGGATTGTAAACCTTTTCCAATTCCATTTAGACTATCCTTAGATTCAAAGGTGAATTTATTGTTGTAGAGTAAAAATAACAGTAGTTTGGCTGATCAATCAACCTTTAATAGTGAAACCTACCACCATTTGGAACCCCCCTTGCCCCCCTTTTTTTTCAGAGCAAAAAAAAGGGGGGACGTTTTCTTTCTGATACCCCCCTCCCTTTTTCCAGAAATGTGCACTTGAAAAATCGGGAAAAAGGGAGGGGGTGCCCGAAGGGCGGGGGTGGGTTCCAATTCCTCTTCCAGATAGATCTTAAATGTGGCTATATTCTAATGCTATGATAATGCGCATAATAATAACTCCATTTCTCAAGCAAAAGTATTTCAAGACTCCACACGAAGCTATTTTTGTGTCTGGTCTTGGGTTTGCCGCCGTGGAGCAGGCGCTTCAAAAGGCCGTTCAAATGGGTATTACAGAGGTTATTTTCATCGGTAGCTGCGGCGCGGTGAAGGATTTTAATATTGGGGATATTGTTGTTCCGATAGAGACCACCAGCGGCTCTCTGCGTTCCGAAGTTTTAAATGAATTGTCTAAAAGAAATCTTCCTCTCCTTGAAGCGTCCACAGCATCTGTGAAATCACTCTCAGAAGAAACACCAGATTACATAAGTAATCTGATAAATAATAACATCTCACTCGTAGATATGGAGTACCGCTTCTTAATTGATAAAGCGGCTGAACTGAAAATTGAAGCAGCTGGAATTCTATATGTAACTGATATTCCTCTGATAAAGCCATTTACAGAAGAAAAAAGTACAGAAGAAAAAGAGGCGATAAAACTTGCCAGAACTACGGCAGCAGACATTGTTAGTTCATTGGTTGCAGTACGAGAAACAGATCCTCTCTATGAGTTTCTAGGCTTCATTCCCGGTGTGAATAAAGAGAGTGAGTTGAGAAGACTTCTATATGAAATATCAAAACGTGAGAAAATTCCAGTTAGTAAAATCCTCGCAGATCAAGAATTGAAGAGTGCTATAGCAATAAAAGATATGAGCAGGGCAGATAAATTTGCAGTGATAAAAGAACGTCTGCTTAAAAGGCGTTTTCCATCGGCATATAGTGCTGCTGATTTCAGAGCATTTCTGAACCCTCTTGTATTGGCGTCGGGTAAACAAAGGATATACACAGAGCTATTTAAGCCGGAGAGAATCTATATCGAATCAGCTTCCGAAGGCAGTGAAATTGCACTCCGAGCAGCAGAAATGTATCCAGATATTCCGCTTTTACACATCGATGACGTAAGGGAATACAGAAAGGCAAATCCGGCTAAGGATGATGATCCGGGGAAACGTGATCTTGTGATAACACGACAACTTTGGGACTTTGTAAAGAGGTGCCCCTGTACAAAAGAGGCCGTTTATTGCGGGTATAATGTGATCAATCTTGGTTTCGGCTGTCCTTTCGACTGCACTTACTGTTATCTGCAACACTACGCCAATTCCGGCGGAATCATGATAGATTCAAATGTGAGTGACTTCTTTCCAAAAATTGAAGCGTTCCTTGATGAATATAAAGGGAGAACGATCCGAATAGGAACGGGCGAATTCACAGATTCTCTGGCTCTTGACCATATTACACAATATTCCAGAGCTCTAGTTCCATATTTTTCAGATAAAGATGTTCTGTTTGAGCTTAAAACAAAGAGTGCAAATATCGCCAATCTGGAAGGCCTCAATCACAACGGCAGAACAGTCATCGGCTGGTCGCTGAATCCGCAGAAAATTATTTCAACTGAAGAATATGGGGCAGCATCACTGTTTGAACGTTTGACTGCTGCACAAAAATGTGAAGAATGGGGTTATAAAACAGCATTCCATTTTGATCCGGTGATACACTATGAAGGCTGGGAAAAAGAGTACGAAGAGGTTGTCAATATGCTTTTCGACTATGTTAAGGCACCAGAGTGGATAAGCATTGGAACATTGAGGTTTCATAGAGGGCTTAAAGGGTGCATAGAAAAAAGGTTTCCGGAAACAGATTACATTTATGGAGAAATGATACTTGGTATTGATAAAAAAGTCAGATATCATGAAGTGCTGCGAAAAGAGATGACGCTTAAAATGGCAGAGTGGATCAAACGAAGAAGCAGTTCAGTTTATGTTTATCCATGCATGGAAACTCCAGAAATGTGGCGAAAAATAAACTCTCCCCCGGCCTTTCAGGCCGACCCCTCTCTTAAAAAGAGAGGGGTTTCGGAAAAAGAGGATCCCCCTCTCTTTTCAAGAGAGGGGGCAAGGGGATGAGTTTAAATCTTTCAAGAATAGGCCTTGGGACCTGGGCCATCGGCGGCGGTGGTTGGAAATTCGGCTGGGGTGCGCAGGATGACAAAGAGAGTATTAAAACCATTCATAAAGCGCTGGAGCTTGGAATAAACTGGATAGATACAGCACCCCTTTATGGATTCGGACATGCGGAAACAATAATTGGCCGTGCTTTGAAAACTGCACCAAAAAAACCATTTATAGCAACAAAATGCGGTATAGTCTGGAACAGTAAACGTGAACCTTCACATGTTCTCAAAGCACAAAGCATAAAAACCGAAATCGATGCGAGCCTAAAAAGACTGAAACAGGAATACATTGATATCTGCTTTATCCACTGGCCCTCTCCGGCGGAACAATTACTCGAAGGATGGGGCTGCATAAGAGATCTCATAAAAGAGGGCAAAATAAGAGCGGGTGGAATATCAAACTTCACAGCAGATCAATTAGCCGAAGTTTCGTCTATTGCTGTGCCGGAATTTGCACAAAATGAGTTCAATATTCTTAAAAATAGCGTTGCTCAAACAATTATTCCGGCATGCAAGGCTGCTGGCACAAAGTTTCTTGCCTATGGTGTCTTGAACAAAGGGCTGGTTACGGGGAGATTTGATAGAGATACTCTGAAAGATTTAACATTCGATGACCATAGGAAAAGAGAAAATGAATTTTTAGATGGCCGATTTACAAATAGAGTGAACGATGTTATGAATGATGCTGCAAAAATAGGATTAACACCCGCACAATATGTGATAAAATGGGCACTGGAACAACCTGGTGTAGATTCAGTAATATGCGGGATGCGTAATGTTAAACAGGTTATTGAAAATTGTCTTTTATAACCGTATACGATAATGGTTTCACGGAAATCTTCTTGCCAGATTTTAAAACAACCTCTCTTTTGACTTTATCATAATTAAGAATGAACGTTATTTTGTTTCCGCAGCTTGTACCGGTTTTTACAACTACATTTCCCGATGCTTTATAGTTTTCCTTAAATCCCATTATCTTTTTGATAAACTTAACAATATCTGTGTTGCTCTTACGGATATTAAGGTAAGCATCTTCTCCTGGAAACGAATTGAAATAGACGGCTTTCCCTTTGCCGAACAGGTTTACTTTTGTTTTAAATGGTAGTTTACCATCTTTTATTAATCCGTGCTTAACATCGAACAGTTCGTTTAAACCGTATGGAGGAAATTCATAGTGGAGCCAGTTTTTGAAATCACGCTGTGCGATACCAGGCTCAGAAAAAACAATACCGCCATCTTTTACATAGGAGAGTAGTTCCGGTACAGCACTTTCCGGAAAACGTGAAGGATATGGAAGTATAACAGCTTTGTATTGTTTAATGTTGCTGAAATGCGCCATAGGAATAAAATCAACATTCATTCCGTTACGATAAAGAAGTGAATACCACCCCTTAACGCTGTTTTTATAACGATAGGTAACACGGTATTGTGTCGCATCCCCTTCAGGATGTTCCAGCCGTGAAATGGCATCTGATTCCGGATCGTATACGATAGCTATGTCGCCTTTGTCCTTGATATAATCATCGAGAAGCTCTTTGTTGTTGAATTTAAATTCATTGAACTTTGCAAATTCCAGGCTTCGCTCATTATCGCTACCGTCCATATTGATGATGCCGGTAATTCCACTCTCGTTGCAGTAAAGTTCAGGTCTGAACTGCCAGAGATTTATTCCTTTTGCGCCGCTGCTTACAATTTCACCAATCCGCAGTCTGACATCCTCTTTAGTAAAGTGCGGTGTCTCGGTTCCCCATGAATCAGAGTAGAACTCATTTATCCAGAATGGCTTTTTGACAGCACGCATCCAGTCGGCAGCCATCGGGTAAATAAACCTGTTTGCATCGAAGTCTTTATTTCGCATCACAGCTTCACGTTCAAGTGAACTGAAAGATCGGTATTCTCCCGCCCAGTGAATGAGAGAGACTCCGTATATATCGACAACCTCTCCATTTTTTACATCATCAGAACCGTCGTTAATTATGTCCTGTGTAAGAGAGCACATGCCAGAATGGCAAAGAACTTTTCTGTTCGGATCGTTTCGTCTTATTTCATCTGCAACGAATGCTACTCTGTCCCGAACCCTTTCACGTCCCCATTCTTTCCATAAAGCTGTTAGTGTGTACTGAACGGCAGATGCCGGTGCTTTGATGCTTTCGAATGAGGTTTCTGAGAGACCAAGTGTCTGATTAAGATTATCTATGGTGGAAAATCTATTTTTCAGCCACTCTTGATATTTTGCAAGAGAATGGCTGCATGCGCACTCGCCGAACGGTCTATTCCGGGCTTCATTCCATGCGTGCCAGAACAGAAGTGCATCATTGGAACGGTATCTTTTGACGGCATCAGCAATAAGGAGACGTGAACGTGCCTCAGTCACCGGATTGTCAAAACAGGGCGAATAGCCGCCGACATAAAAGCTGCCTTCGCCAAAAGGGGTTATTGTTTTACCGTCAGGGGTAATTCTTTTTGCATTGTATTTATCATAAAGCCATTCAGGTGCGCACTCAAGAAAGAATTTAAAGACGATTTTCAGATCATGTTTTTTTGCAAGATCAAAGAGCTGGTCAATATCATCCCAGACATATTGCCCTTCAAGCCGTTCATGCGTTCGCCATTGGGGGCGCAATTGAATAAAGTCGAATCCAAGCCTCTTAATGTGGGCCAGATCATCATTCCATTTTGATGGTTCAGGTGTTGGATATCTGTAGTACTGGGTACCGGTTAAGAATGGTATAGTTTTCATAGCTAATAAGATAGAAGATTTTATCTACGAAGAGTAAGTGATTTTAGCGTGTCTATATATGTGAATTTAAGTCGTCTTTCCTAAATAAGTGCCATTTTAAGATGAAAAAAGGGTTTGTGTCTGGTATGGTTTTTGCGTATGATACATATAAGGAACCTTAAAAACGGGGGCAAACATATGCGTACTTCAATGACACTGCTTCTTATTGTAATAATATTTCAGGTATCAAGTTCCACAGTTACCGATATTAAAGCGGAGTTTCGGAAGGGAAAAACTTATTTGACCTGGCAGGAAGAGAGCGACAAATCAAAGAGCTATCGTGTTTATGTGAGTGTTTCCCCCATCAATACCATAAGGGGATTGAAGTCAATAGCAACAGTTCGATGCAGTTCCGCATACGATGGTCGTTATAACCATTACCACGTTATCAAAGATTTCGGTTCACCACTTACAATAGGCACAGGTTTATTTGTCAATACGCCTAAAAGTAAAGGTGATAGATACTATGCAGTTACGACAGTTTCGTCAGGAGTTGAAGACAGCGCAGTTATTCAAGGCAGCAACGCTACTTTAAGTCCAGTTACTGAGGAATACTGGCAATGGCCCGGCGCAGTAATCGTTTCAGCAGATTCCGGTTACAGTTATGGATTCATTATGTACTATTGGATGGATTATGCCGACTGGATGCATGGGCGCGATTATTACGGCGACTTCTTCAGATTGTGTAAACACAGCTCGGTTAAGACCAGTACAAAACCAATCCCCTTAAGTGTTGGACTGCATGGCTCAAGCAGTAATTCCGGATGGCAGCTTCCTTCCGCATCCTGTCAGACCGGGTTCTATAAGATAGTGCTGCGAGATCATGGAATTCCGGATCAAACCTACTGGTATGGACTCTCAAACCATTACGGCGAACATGCTCTACAGGCAGGCGATACAATTGTCAATTATACAGAGATGCGCATTCTGAATTACATAATGGCAATAGCTAAAGAGCCTTCATGGAATGTTGATACAAACAGAATCTATATAGGTGGAAGCAGTATGGGGGGCGGAGGTACATTTATGACTTCTTTCCATAATCCCGGTGTTTTTGCAGCAATTTCACCATCATTAGCACTTGTGGAATATGGTTACTGGGGAGAAACACAATTTGTTGGTAAATTTGGAACGCGGAGTTTGGGGCTAACTTCAAGAAATGGAGAAAACATCTGGGATCACACATCAATACCATTTCTCCTTAAGAAATATCCCCTTTCGGATTATCCTCCAGTTGTATCAGGCATAGGTTCAAAAGATCCAAAGATGAGTATGAGGCTTTACAGATGGCTATATAAGGTTTTCGCCGAAACTAAATATGGCATATGGGGTGCCTGGGGAAATTTCGGCCATTCAACAGGTTCATATGATAATATTAACTATGAACGCTTTAAACGTAACGAATTATATCCAGCTTTTGCAAATGCCTCCAACGATGATAACTATGGCCAATATGATGCCGACACCCTGCACACGGCAACTGAGAATGACAGCCTTTATCTACGATGCGATTCGGCAGGAAATATGAACGCACAGATTGATTGGGTCTCGTCTCTGCATGCAATTAACACTCTTTCCGGAAATAATACCCTAATTGATAATGTAGATACAATTGGCATCTCTTTTACTACGTCAAAAGTAAAGACCAGTGTAGACATTACTCCAAGACGAATTCAGAACTTTATAGTAGATACCAGACATAAGTATAACTGGATAAATAAAGATTTAGCTACGGGGCAGATTGTAGCATCAGGAACAATTACACCTGATGTGAACGGATTACTCACAGTAAGACAGTTTGAAATTAACGGGACAGGTAACAGATTGATTATAACAAGAGGCAATGAAGTATCGGGAGAAACAAAATGGAGTGAAGAGAAAGGAAGAGAACTCACAGTTTCTCCTAATCCATTCAACCCAGCTACAACAATAAAATTGCCGGCCATGGGGAGGAGTGCAAAAGGTTATGCAACAGTTACAATAATCTCTCCTGACGGCAGAATTATTTTTACAAAAAGCTATCAAAAAACGACATTACAGCATGGCATTTCATGGGATGGATCAAAGCATTCTTCAGGAGTCTATATCATTTCTATGAAAGTAGATGGTGTTAGCTACAAAAGAGCTATAAGTTTAATCAAATAAGTCAATTATGTGGATTTGTCATAGTTCATGGTCGGCATATAGTTTTGTGCCGGCCCTTTCTGTTATGTATTTTAGTAGCACAAACTATTGTAAACAATAAACTCTTAAACTTTGGATTAACATGGCACTAAGCCGCTTC
This sequence comes from Fibrobacterota bacterium, assembly GCA_016788315.1. Classification (GTDB taxonomy): domain Bacteria; phylum Fibrobacterota; class OXYB2-FULL-49-7; order OXYB2-FULL-49-7; family JAEUSG01; genus JAEUSG01. Next base: position 10,805 of record JAEUSG010000528.1, read on the forward strand.
TGGTCCTACATAATAGTTGGCAGCATAATTTACCTCTTTATTAATCTTCTCTCTGGCAGTGTTTATTCTGTTGGGACACTCATCAACGGAAAACAGAATGAGCCAGTTGTGGTCGCTGAGTTTCAGTCTAAAGATTTGGCAGGAAGAGATTCTCTGTTATATACAAGTCTGCTTTCGGCTAAATCTGAAGGTGTTTTAAAGAACGACACCTTATACAGGTTACTGGAAAATGGAACTGTAGAGGCTAGTTTTGGAAAACTGCCTACAGATGGTCTTTTCCCGACCTGTAAGAATACTATGACCGATATCTGGCTTCCGCTAATTGGCTATCTGACCTTTTTCTGCGGGCTCCTGAATCTCTTAAGCGACTCAAATGCTATGACTAAACTGTCAAGGTTGCTGGCCCCATTCTTTGCACGCATCTTTCCAGAGCTTCCCAAAGGTCATCCGGCATATGGCTTTATGACAATGAATTTTGCTGCGAACTTTCTTGGACTCGACAGTGCTGCAACACCATTCGGCCTTAAGGCTATGGAAAGCATGCAGGCTGTAAATACCGATAAAGATCGTGCATCTAATCCTCAGATAATGTTTCTATGTCTGCATGCAGCAGGTCTAACACTTATACCTACCTCCATTATCGGCTATCGCGCAGCACAGGGAGCTGCTAATCCGGCCGATATCATGCTGCCTACCATTATTACCTCTTTTATTGGAACTCTTGCTGCCCTGATTTTTGTCAGTATCAAGCAGCGTATTAATCTTCTGAATATCATTGTCATTGGAATGATTTCCGGAATTACAGTAGTAATAAGTCTCCTGCTTGTATACATTGCGAAATTATCAGGCTTGGAGAAATTTCATTTCACCGGAAACCTGAGTAATGGTGTACTGCTCTTCATTATCATGGTTGTTGTTCTTTACAGTATTCTGAATGAGAAGGTCTTTAAGCTAAACGCGACCAATATATTCGACTCCTTTGTACATGGAGCAAAAGAGGGTTTTACTACAGGTGTAAGAGTTCTGCCATATATGATAGCCATGCTTGCGGCACTCTCAATTTTTAGAAACTCTCAACTGATGGGCATATTTCTTAGCGGACTTACATCCGTTTTAGCTTTCTTCCATGTCGATCCGCAGATTATCAATGCTATACCTGTTGCACTGATGCGTCCATTCAGCGCCGGTGGTTCAAGAGGTTTCATGCTCGATGCAATGCGGGTATATGGCCCCGACAGCCTTGCCGGACAGCTATCATGTCTCTTTCAGGGGGCTGCCGAAACGACATTTTATGTTGTAGCTCTTTATTTCGGTTCTGTAAAGGTTAAGGATTCACGATACACCCTCGGCATAATGCTGCTTGTTGACCTCGTTTGTGTTATCAGCGGTATCTTTGTCTGTAAGCTCTATTTTTAATGGTTGATTTACCTCTCTGGCAATGGTGCCTTGCTTTAATGTGTGCCATGCTGATCGGCTTTTCAAAAACCGGCCTTGGTGGACTTGGTGCAGTTACCATTCCGATAATGGCCATGATTTTTGGAGGAAGAGTCTCCTCTGGAATAGTTCTGCCTCTGCTAATTTTCGGCGACATTATAGCTGTAAGGCGATACAAGGAACATACGGAGTGGAGCCATATTCTTAAGCTGCTGCCTTGGGCTTTTGCTGGCATCATTATCGGTACGGTTATAGGCAGAGATATCAGTGATGAACTTTTCCGAAAAATCATTGGTGTAATAATTATCTCAGGTTTGGGTACAATGATCTATAGGGAAAAATATGGCCAGGATTCGCTGGTTGTAAATAATAAGATTTTTGTTGCAGCTATTGGAATATTGGGCGGTTTCGCCACAATGATCGGCAATGCTGCAGGACCGATTATGGCAGTATATCTTCTATCGACACGTCTTCCAAAACTTGCTTATATCGGCACTGGAGCCTGGTATTTTATGATTGTTAATGTAAGTAAGGTTCCGTTTCAGATTTTCTTCTGGCAGGGGATAACATTGAAGACCTTCGCTTTTAATCTTGCGTTGCTTCCTGCATTGCTGCTGGGCGCTTATATCGGATTGAAGGTTGTGAAGAAAATACCGGAGAAGGAGTTCAGGCGGATTACAATTGCCATTACTGCGCTTGCGACACTCAAATTATTCTTCTAAAAAAATAACGCCGCCCTCTTTCGAAGGCGGCATTAAAGATATATTTACATTCTGCAGTCAAACTGCAAAAGGAAATTACTTCTTCTTTTTCTTAGCTGGAGCTTTTTTTGCAGCTTTTTTTGGAGCTGCTTTTTTTGGAGCGCCAATGCTTGCAATGCGGTAAGCCTGGGATACAGAAACGCCAACCATCTTGGCAATCTTTGCACCAGTTACACCCTGCTTGAAGAGAGACTTGATTTTGTCGTTTCTCTCTTTGTTCTTGCCTTTGTTGTAATCAATTCCGTACTTCTGACGGAGCTGATGTACAGCCTGACGTGTGATTCCGAACTTGTCGCCGATCGCTGCATCTGTCTTCAGAGTCTTCTGAAGTTTAATGAGATCTGCCTTTGAGATTTTTGCCATTTAATCCTCCTATACATTAAAGTTAATGGTTGTATCCCTTAATTCGAAGATAGTCTAATATATTTTTACAATGCAATCTTTTTTTTGTGTAGCTTAGAAAGGATAAAGTTAAATCTGTGATTTTCTTTCTGCCAGTATTCCTAAAAGCAGGAACAATCCAGGGATAATAAATGGGAGATATTTGCGGTCAACTTTACTGAAAAGCATCATCATTCCGTCTGATGTCAAGGCGGTTAAAAAGGCAAATCCAAATGAGCAGAGCAGTACGTAAACAAGTACGCGAATAAGAAAATGGCGTTTGCCCATTATCTTAAAAACAAGTCTATTTATATCTTTACCAAATACTGCAAGAATTGTTGCAGCAAAAGCCATGACGACCTGCTTAATGTGCAGATGGATATAGCCAGAAAGGAACTGCATCAGCGAATGGTATTCTTTGGATATGTCTATCATTTTTTTCTTTAAGCACAGAATATATGATTGTTTTAGTGTTGCAACAAGGTCTAGTGCACTATAGCTCCAGTCACTCTGTTTTATATATCTTGCGTTAACTACTTGTACTGACTTTGGACAATATTTCAAATAACTTAGCATTTACAAAATAGTTGGCTCTCCCAACCTTCTCTTTTTTGAGGAATCCTGCAGCCGTTAATTCTTCAAGATATTTGGTGGCCGTCAACCGACTAATCTTCAAATCGTTTTGCACAAACTCAATCTTTGTATAAGGATGAAAGAATAGGTTGTTTATCAGATCTTGACTATAGAACTTGAAACCTGAACGGATGCGATGTTTATAATCCATTAGTGCGAGTTTCATTTCCTGAACAGTCTGCAGCGTTTGAATGGATGTTGTTTCGACAGCCGTTAAAATGTAGAGCACCCATTCTTCCCAAGCTTCCTTTTCACGGACAGCTTGGAGTAAGCGGTAGTAATCATTTTTGGTACTGATTATATGACGACTCAGGTATAGAACTGGTATGTCCAGTAACCCTTTTAGAACAAGATAGAGAACATTTATGATCCTTCCGGTACGACCATTTCCATCATAGAAAGGATGGATGCTTTCAAACTGATAGTGAATCACTGCCATCTTAACCAGAATGTCTGCATCATGCAATGATTCGTCATTAATGTATTGTTCCAGGTTATTCATCAGATCAACGATTGTCTGATAATCTTGTGGTGGTGTATATACAACCTCTCCTGTTTGAGCATTTTTCAGATCAGTACCAGGAACCTTTCGAAAACCAGCACTGTTTTTTTCAAGCTCTTCTTGGATCAATAAAATTGAGTTGGATGTTAAGTGACCATTTTCTCTGACTAATTTAAACCCCTTCTTCAAAGCTGTTGCATAGTTCTGAACTTCTTTAGCAACAGGATTATGCACGTGTTCAGGAAATAGCTGTTCCTTGTATAGTTCATCATTTGTAGTTATGATATTCTCTATTGCGGAACTATCTTTAGCTTCCTGCAATGAAAGCGTATTTATCAGGATATCTTGGTTTGGTATTGTTGCAGACAGTCCTTTAAGTTCGGCTAAATATCGATGTGCTGAGGCAGCTTTCTTTAAGATAGCCTTAGAATCAAAGTCAAAAGTATTGGGAATTGGTGCTAATTTATTGGTCATATGTATAAGAATAGCTAATTTTTATACATTAAGCCAGTAATATGTATAGAAAAGGCTGTTTTTTATACATATTCATAGTTGTTCTTAAATATTCACAATATTTTAGAAAACAGGTATTCTATAAGAAAAGAAAAACTGCGGGTGGAGGGACTTGAACCCCCACGGTTACCCACAAGATCCTGTATTCTAGTACAAGGGGATATCTTCCGCGAAGTTATTTTACCAACAGCAATTTACTTTGAAGGATGGTTGCACCTCCATGTAATTTTGCCAAATACATTCCTGTCGGCAGCAGGTTTCCGTAAGCATCTTTTCCATTCCATTGCACATTATGGTAGCCTGTACCTTTTATTGTCCATGAACGTAACAGTTTACCTGTAGCTTCATAGATATGCAGTGTCAATAATTTCATAGCATTTGCTGGAACGGCTATTTTTAAATTCGTTGTTGGGTTAAACGGGTTAGGTGAAACATTTAATGATAATATTTGAGGAGATGCTATTGATTCTTCTGAGTTTGAAGTTCCCCTTGGAACAACCTTGTAGTTATAATTTGCAGTATCAAAAAGTTCGCCGTCGGAAGCAATAATTCTTAATGAATGATTGCCTATCTGTGATGATAGAGGTGTCCAGAACAGCATGGTATCAATGACTATCATATTGGTCAATCTGTTTGGAATTGTCCATATAATCTTGTTCTTTTCTTTGTCTGTTGCAATCAAGGGTATTGTATAAAAAGAATCAACTTGAAACGAAGATGGTAAAGCAATTTGTATTGAAGGTGCCTCATTTGGCAATACCGTTATCATTAATGTTGCGGTGTCGCTTGAAGTTCCATTAGTTGCTCTAACGCGAACGGTCTGATTCCCGGACTGTAAAAGTGTTGGCGTCCAGGTGATTATGCCAGTTAATGAGGCTATAGACAAACCTGTTGGCGCTTGCAATATTGACCAATTAGTTGGGTAAGTTGTATGCGAAGTACATTTTAAAGTGTCTGTATACGGTACTCTGCATGAAGCCTTTTTTAAAACAGTTGTGATTATGCTTATGTCATCAGGTGTTATGTCATCCGAGTACCAGCTTTCATGACCTTCTACCATGTCATGAGTACCGTCAGCTAAGCTATCAAAAGCTGTCACATATACAGGTGAATTAACATTCAACCCCGTAATTGTGTATGATGTAACTTTGCCTACACTAATTGTATTTGTAAAAATAAGTCCATCAGTAGTCCCATAATAAATTTTATAACCTGAAACATCTGGTTCCGGATTGGCGTTCCAGGAAACAGTAATTCCGCCGGTTGCTGTTTGTTTTCTGATGTTTTTAACAGGGCTGATTGGGCAGTTTTTATTGGGTACAGTTTTAAAGCCGCTGTAATCAATAGTTCCTAAATTTACCGGGTCTTCCCAATAGTCTAAAATCATATTAGCAATATCAGTGGGATTGGTTGTCCCCCAATAATTTCCAACAGCAGAAACGTTGTTAGAACTTCTATGTAGAACATTGTAACGTGAATTGTAAATAAAGTTACTTCCAGAGATCGTATTAAACTTTCCGTCAGCACCAAAACTGTGATTTACAATGGTTGAGTTTGTTAAACTTATACTGTTTGCCTCAAATCCTGTGCTGCCGCTTGTATCACTGTGTCCAATAAAACTGGAGTTGGAAATAATTGTGTTTCCTAAGTTTAATCTTTGATCTGTTTTGCATTTGAATATACAGTTCTGAATATTTGTGGCCATAACACCTGCAATGCCAGTATTGATTATCTTCGAAAAGTTCATATTGACAAGTCCTTCACCACCACACGACATAGTCGTACTTATTGAAGAATTTAATATGGTACTGTAATTAATCTGAAAATTACCCCCGCAGCCTTGTACGTCGAGTCGTGAGTCGCTAACAACACAGCTGTTGAAATGTATGCCATAATTGTAAGCATCAGATTGGATATATGAATTGATTATTTGACACTTATTCAGGAAAATAGGCTCACTTCTTGGATAATACCCGATAACATTTGAGTTAGATATTGCACAGTCGGATATTTTCAATGCCGCAGTTGTAGCGTACCCTTTAGTTCGTAAATTAGAACTGGTGAAATTTGAATTTCTAATGGTTAAAGTATCGGTATTCTTGTAGTTGTCCTGGTTGTGTTCTGCTTCATTTGCCAGTTGTACTGTAATGTCAGTAGCATCTAAATAGGAAAAGTGAGAGTTGGCGAGATTCGTTTTACGAAACATAAAAGCACCGCCATTTAGTTTTATTGGTAAGGTACTTGTTCCATTTGCTAAAAGATTTCCGTTTATGGTTATTGTAAAATTTCCAGAATTCTGAATTTCAACACCTGCCTGTATGGTAAGATTCACATTTGCTGGTATGGCTATGTCCCCGGTTACTACATAAGGGTTTCCTGCTGGAGTCCATATCTGACTGGAAAAATAATTACCACTCACATTTGTCTGACCAAAGCTGCTGCCAAACCAGCATAATAGAACTGCAAGGAGTAAAAAAAATGAGTGTTCTTTATTTGTAAACATAAGTAACATGAGAAGCTCCTTTAATAGCAATTTGTTGACGAACAAGTATGATTAAAATATGAAAATATTACCTTCATGTCAAATTTGTCATAAGAGAGTAGAAATTTCATAAAATTTAGTAATGCAATTCATAGCACTTCTATTGAATTAAGATGGATTTCGATGAATTTTAAGTCATCGGATATTCGACCGCTGAAGTGATTAATCGCGGATTTTTTAGATAAAGAAGTCAAAACTCTAGAAAGAGAAAAACTGCGGGTGGAGGGACTTGAACCCCCACGGTCGCCCACAAGATCCTAAGTCTTGCGCGTCTGCCAGTTCCGCCACACCCGCGTTTATATTGTAAAAACAAAAAGCCTGTGACTCTCGCTAAAAAGTCACAGGCATAAGATAATATACTGAACTGCTGTTTGTCACCTACCTTGTATTGTCAAGGTACCGCTCTGTGTTTTAATGTTGTTTAAAATGTCTGTTATCTTAATGGTGTAATTGATTACAATTGCGCTCTTTTTAGTCATGATATCAGACGGTTTATAGGTTACAACAATATCATCAAAGTCGAGATCAGAAGGAATAGAGGCGCCTTCATAGTTGAATCTGGATCCGTCTGTACCTGTAAACTCAACTCTCTTGATGAGCCGGTAATCTTCAACTCCTTCTATGCGGAATGTTACAGGAACCTCTTCAGCATCAGGCGCCATTTCCGGTGGATATGGCGGGTTGGCACGTACTGTTTTTACGAAACTGAAGGATGACGGATTGACAGGGCGGACAATCGGCTGCCTGTCGAGATATCCTGCCTTTTCATATGTGCTTGTAACCGTGTTACGTCCTTTGTCTTCCGCTTTGACGGTGTATGTAATCTGTGCGCCATTGACAAAAGGTACCAGCTGACTGCCGCCGTTGCTTGATATGTAGTATTCGCCGATACGGCCTACAATTGTAGCATCAACAGTCAGTTTAATCTCTTCCTCAGCCCTTGAGCAGGTAAAAGACTGATCCTGAACACGGATAGAAAGACTCTTTCCGTTGTCCTGCAGCTGAAGAACCGGTTTGTCCATGTTACGGACCGGACAATCCCATGTGGCCGACTGCTCTTTCATTGATGGGGTGGCTCCCTCATCGGCAGCGGCAAAGACTACTTCGTTGTTGTTGCAGTCCTGATCGGTGTTTGAGACCTCATAACGGTAGCTTCGTAGTGTTCCGCCGGGACCTGGAAGCGGGATAGCGCGTCCATTTGCTTTTAGTTCTACAGCAGTGGTTTTGACTTCGAAAGCGACCTTGTCACCTGCACAGATTGGCGGAGAGACCTGAAGCACCAGAGGGTACTTTGGTTTCTCGTATTTGAATGCTATGGCCATTTTCTTTTCGCCGGCAACGTTTGAAGTTCCAAGGTTAACGTTGACACTGGTTTTCATTATAGGCGACTTTATGCCTTCGCATTCGGACTGTACCGATACTTCAAAACGTTTCCTGACAACTTCGCCCGCTTCAAGTACTGCTGAAACTTCGAAATTGTAATCACCTGTTTCGTCGGACATCGGGTACTCTGCTTCAAATGTACCATCTGCCATTACTTTGGCTTCGCGTGCTCCGTCTATCAGTACCTTTGCAAGTGTTGGTGCAACTCTTCCCTTTATCATAACAGGCAGCGTAGAAATCTTGGAACCTGTTTTTGGTTCAAGAACGCTTAGCTGAAGTGTTGCAGTCTGGTTTCGCTGAAAACCTGTTACCACCTGTGCAGTAAAGGAGTTACCGCTCACCTGTGCCGGTATTCCGTTAACGTAAACGAGAGCTTTGCCTGATGGATTGTCTATTTTACCCTTTATAACAAAATCAAGGCCGACATCTGCTCCGGGAGATGGTTCAAGAATCTCAAATGGGCATGCCTGCGGGGCCTTTTTTACAGGAACGGTATCTGCTGCCACTTTGGGGATTGAGTCTTTCGGTGGTACTGCAGCAGTTGGTGCCGGCGGAACAGAATCGGTTTTCTTTACAGTATCGACCTTGGGCAGACTGCAGACGAAACGGACGCTTTTTGTTACGGCTACGCCTCCAAGTATTGCTGCGACATTAAGAACCTGATCGGGAGAAGATCCCGGCAGGATTGACATTGCTGTTGCGAAGGAGCCATCAGCGCCTGCTGTAACGTCGCCGGTACCGCTGAATTTTACGAGAGCATTGGGTGCTGTCTTGCCGGCTATAGGTATTAGAGGTGAGTTAAACTGCTGTCCTTCTGTGGGAGAGACAAGTTCGAGCGGAATCTCCTTAGGTGCTGCACCTTGGTCTGTTGTATCCTGCTTCATTGGTTCGACGGAAACATCATCTTTATCTTTTTTGACAGCGGCAACCTGATTTTCGTAAACGTAAACTGTTTTACCGCCTTGTTTGTTTTTAACTTCAACTTTTCCCTCTTTGACTTTAACATTTGTACCGCTTGGAGTAACTTCCACACCAAGTTCAGTACCTCGGATAGCAGCAGTAGCGGTTGGTGTTTCAAAGGTAAAACTGCTTCGCTGGTTGGCCATCTTTTTGACGTTGGCCCACACACTTCCGTTGTTTACCTTTAATGTTGTCGTTGCAGCTTTAGTTCTTGTGTTTTCAGAAAGTTCAGCAAGTTCAAAAACAGTATTTTCCTGAATGCTTATAACAGAACCTTCAGGTGTTTCGATATCTGCTTTAGATTCGACATATGTTCTGACAGCATCTTTTGTGGTGAGACGCATACCTATTTTGGCCTCTTTCCACTCTTTATCGCTCTCTTTCTTCACCATAACCTTGCCGATAAAGAAGTTGAGCTTAGCCCCTCGGTTTTCGATTGGATTCGCTAAAATTAGCGAAAATGAAAGAAAAACAGCAATTGCGGATATTAATGGACGTACCATTTACCCTCCTTCTTGTTTAACGCACGACGGGCGGATCATATCAAATATAGATAATACCTGTAAAATGCGCCGTGATGCAGATCACTACTTGCCAAAATTAACTTGCCTTATGATACTAACTGAATATATCTATTATTTATATTAATTGAAACAGTTACACAATAATCAGGAGCATAAAATGGAATTCGGCGATAAAGAAAATACAAACAGTACGGTGGATTCGATATCCATCACCTATGAAGAGGATGGCAAGGTTCTTGTAAAAGAGATCAAAAAGCAAATTCTTTCCAAGGGTGCATGGACCACAATAATGTTCTTTTATCAGGAACTTGATCGTGCAACAGACCTCTACAAGGCGCCGAAAATCTCACTACGCCGCTATCAGAAAAAAGATGGAAACTATATTCAGCGCAGTAAATTCACCATTTCCAGCGAAAAACAGGCTCATTTGATCCGTCAGAAGATCGAAGAGTGGTTTCCTAGTACACTAGGTTCCCTGCCTGAAGATGCTGTTGAAGAGTCATCATCAGCTGAATAAACGGGATATAAAGACGGCCTATGGCCGAAATTGAAGTTTTTCAAAACCACCCCAGCATAAAAATTGCCCCGAAGCCGTTGAAAGAACTGGCACAGAGGGTACTTCGTCTTGAGCAAAAAACAGGATTTGAAGTTCAAGTCTCATTGACCGGAGATGCACCTGTCAAAGCTCTTAACAAAAGATGGCGCGGCAAGGATAAGGCAACCGATGTACTGTCATTCAATTTTAATGAGGATCGTTTTTTAGGTGAGGTAATAATCTCGCTCGATCGTGCGAAAGCACAGGCTATAGAGTTCGGTGTTACACTCAAAGCTGAAGTGGAGCGTCTTACAGTTCATGGAATACTCCATCTCATTGGTTACAGACATCACAAAAAAGCGGACAGACTTGATATGCAGAGCAGGGAAAACAGATATCTAAAGATAAGGAAATAAAATGGTCTGGCTTCTGGTTACATTCATAATAACACTAATTCTTACAGCATTCTTTTATTCTGTAAAGGTTGTATTCGCTTCTGCCTGGAAAGAGGAACTTTCCGACCTTCCGCCCAAAGCAGAACTAGCTGTCAAACGGGTTGCAGAGCTCCGGGAGGCCGGAGATGATGTTGACTTTACAGTTGAAACAGGTAAGGCGCTGTCGACAGCCATTCTGCTGCTCTCCGTGATTGCCTTTCTTACAGAGATCGGATATTTCATTTTTGAGATGTCAGTGGAGTCTGTTGTCAAGGTCGTTTTGATTATGTGCTGTATGGCAATACTTGCCAAAGTGGCACCGAAGAGCGTAGCCCGTGTTTTTGCAGGCAGGCTTATAGTTGTGTATGTGCGGCTCTATTTCTTTTTTGAGACTCTTTTCTGGCCGCTTACGGCTTTGGAGAAATTCATAAAGCGCACTGTTTACTCAATATTTCATTTTGAGGAAAGACTGGGGTTTTTATCACACGAACAGCGTGAACAAATCCGCGAGACCGAGGAAAAAGAGGATGCTCTTGATACCGATGAAAAGGATATGATTCATTCAATTCTTGAATTCGGCGACACAGTGGTAGGCGAAATTATGGTTCCCCGTACTGATGTTATTTCGGTGAACGAAGATGTCTCAGTTTCTGAGCTTGTTGCATTCGTAAATGAGCATGGACATAGTCGTATTCCTGTTTACAGAAACAGCATAGACGAAATAGTTGGCATTCTTAATGTCAAAGATCTGTATAAGGCAATCCAGCCGGAATGTTCCTCTTTTAGCGAGTCATTCAATCTCAAAGAATATATCAGACCAGCGTTCTTCGTTCCTGAGAACAAAAAAATTAATGAGCTATTTAAAGAGCTCAAAACAGAAAAAGTACACCTGGCCGTTGTTGTTGATGAGTACGGCGGAGTATGCGGCATCGTTACAATGGAGGATATCCTCGAAGAGATTGTTGGAGAAATTCATGATGAGTTCGATAATGAAGAGGCTCGCTTCAAGAAGGTGAATGACAATACATTCGATCTTGATCCTAAACTCGACATCGAAGAGATAAACGCTATACTTGGAACATCGCTTGACACTGATAGCGAGGACTATAAGACATTAAGCGGTTTAATAATGACCCATTCAGGATCAATTCCTGAAGAAAATCAAAGCTTTGAGATCGAGAATCTTAAAATCAAAATTATCAAAATGGATGGACATAGGATAATGCGCGTTAGGGTTGAACGGGAGTCTCAGCTTTCCGAATAGTAAGCGTAATATGTTGTTATTTAATAATATACAACAAATGTAGCGAATCAATATTTCAGCCGTTTTTTTCTCACTAGCAAAAACAAGACCATAAAAGTTATTTTTCCCCTGTTTCCAATATAAGGGGAGTGATATCAGCGAATCTACGGAAAATCCTAATTTATCCAACGAACCTCTGATTGATGAAGAGGTTATTGCCGCCGCAAGCGGGGATATTGTCGATCGTATCGGCATTACTGAGAAACTGGAAAAGGCAGAAAACAGTAACCAGGGCCATTTTTATTCCGACCTCATATTCATGCTTACAAACATCAGGCTTGATGAGCCTGGT
>JAEUSG010000547.1 GCA_016788315.1 Fibrobacterota bacterium
GAACCTTTATTGCCGTCTATGTTAACGGTGAGTTATGTGAAAGCGATGAGCTGCCATATGGAGAAAAGCTTTTTTTGGAAAATGAAACACAATATCTGGAAGAGATGTTTAAGTTTCTCATCTGCTTCTGGGAGAATAAGCTTCTTCGAGAGCCAGTTAGTGAATTAATAATAGCGGGTAATAAGGAAATTAAAGAGGCCTTTCAAAAGAATGGTTTTAATGTTGTTGAAAAAGAGCTGCCGTTTAATGCTGTAAACGGCTTTGTTTATGCCCAAGCTTTGAATACACTGGAACATGGCAAGACAGCTGTAAATCATAATTTATTGGTTAATAATAAAGTAAAGCAGGTAAGATTAATCAATAAGGCAGAAATGCTTATACGCCATAAATTTATACCTGTAGGAGTTGCTGCAGCTATATTGCTGTTGCTGGTTTACGGTGCATTTCAATTAGTGTTATCGAAGCGGGAACAGCAGCTTGGTTCTGGCAGCAGTGAGTATAAGCTATTGACCTCTATTAAGAGTCAAAATGAGCTGTATAAACAACAGTTGCACGACGCAAAAAAACTTATTAAAGCAACAACTGAAAGAGCGAGAATATTGGGCAATTTAGCGGTTAGTACACCGGACAATGTTAGGTTGACATTATTGGTAATAGAACCTAAAAGCGACTCTTTAGTTATTGAAGGATTAAGTCGAAACAGCTCAGAAATAGAGAATTTTTACAGTAATCTAGAAAAGACTTTTAAGGATGTTCGTTTGCTTTACTCAGAACAATCGGATACTAAGGATAAGCTGGTTCGATTTTCGTTATCAATGAGGGCAGAGTAGATGATTACCAGACATGAATACATAGTTAGACCCCTGATGCTTTTATTAGCATCTATTTTACTCATAAGCTTATGTATAGTTCCTTTGATTACTGCAATTCAAGGTAGTGTAAGTAGATTCTTTGATTTGAAGGAACTTACCAGTAAAACAGAGGTGCTACGAAAAGATCGTAGCAAACTTGTTGAAACTAATAAGCAGTTGAAAACAGAGATAGAGAGAATTAAACCTGAAAACAATACTGGAAATGGTGTCTCCTCACTTTATTCAGTAATTAATGGATTAGCGACAAAAACGAACATCAGATTGCTCTCGCTTAAGCCGGGTAAAGAAATTAATACTGACAAAAGCATCGAAATACCATTCGAACTTACTGTTTCAGATAAATATCACAAGATTGGTCTGTTTATAAATCAGATAGAAAACAATGGCGGTTTATGCAAGGTTGATAAAGTGATTATAAGTGGACATAAAACAGGTGAACATACGGTAGATGCGGCAATCAACCTCAGCTTTTTTAAGATAAAATGAAAAACAAAAAACTTCTTATATTTCTTACGATTACAGCTTTGGCCATATGGAGTTTAAATATCTTTAAGGTTAGAAATGCACTCGCTTCAGTACAAGAACCTGAAAAAACAGATATTAAATTAAGTACTGCAAGTGAACAAAAGTATGATTATGATATTAATGTGCGGGATCCATTTGAAGAGCAGATAAAAAAAACGATCGTTCATGATAAAAAGGTTGAAGAGAAAAAAGATTTAGATAGAGTCGCTTTTACTGCTCCTCCTCCTTATGTAATCGACGGCATGTTATGGGATGATAAAAAACCGATGGCCATGGTAAAAAATATACGCACAGGTGAAGTAAAGGGTGTTGAAAACGGAACAACATGGAATGACATTTCTGTGATTAAAATCCTGCCTGATGCTGTTAAAGTGCGTTACAAAGGTAAAGAATTTGACATTCATTAAAAATGATTCTGGGTATGTGCTGTTTATGGTGGTCTCGCTTGTTGCAGCCCTTTCATTCTTTACAATCACTCTGCTGACTGTATTCCGGGTGAGGAATAAAACTGTAATAGATGAAGCCAATAGAGTACGTGCCGAATATATGGCCGAAGCTGGAATAGAGAAGGCATTAAGTATTATTGCAGTTAATGGCTGTAACAGTGATTCGTTGGAAGAAAAAATAGATGAGAGGTTGCATTTCAAAACCAGATGGTTTGCTACTGGTGGTTACATTTCAGTTGAAAGTGAAGGGTATTGCCTTAGGCGAAGGGTTATAAAAAAAGCTCTTTTGGGTGAGAAATTACCTCTTCAATTAAGCACTGCTGTTACAATTAATGAACCAGGTAATGATCTAATAGTTGCAGGAAATACAAAAATCACAGGTGATATTGCGCTGATTTCAGGAAATGTTTTTCCCTCTAGAAGCGGTATCTTTAATTATAGCGGGGCAGAGACACAAGAAGGCAAAGTGATTAATCTTAAAGAGGCAGATACTCTTTTTGATGGCAGAGTAAAGGCTGTTATATACAATTACAGTAAAATGTTCAGCTCAGTATCAGGTTGTGATTCAGTGTTTAAAAAGTCAGTCTTTGTTGAGAGAGGCTCCAAAGAGAGGTTTAAGGATAAAAGAATATATATAGAGGGCGATCTTACTGTTTCGGATACTATTTACGGACCTGCGGAAATCATTGCAGAGAGAAATGTACTGATAAATAACAGCGCATTTATCAGAAACATAACAATTGTTTCTGGTAATAGAATTGAAATAGGCGGATCTGCGAAATTGGAAAAGGTAGTTGCATATAGCCGCAGGAATACAATTTTGAAAAACAATGCAGTATTCTCAGGACAGCTTTTGTCTGAAGACAGCATAATAATTAATGACAGCGTAAGCGTGAACTATCCAGCCTTTGTTTACTCTCTGCCTAGTATGCACGACGGTAAATTCACCGGGGGCATATATATAAGGACGTCGTCAGTCAATAGCGGTACTTTTGTTGTTGCTATACAAGATAGCATAGATCAAAAAGCGATTCCGTTGAGCCAAAGTTTCTTCACAATATCAGAGAAGAGTGCCGTTAAAGGTATTGTTTATAGCATGTTGCCGTTGGAAATAAAAGGAAACATCATTGGTCATGTTTCAAGCAAAGGTTTTATGTTCAGAACACCAGGTATGCAGTATAAAAATTGGCTTTTGAATGTTAGTATTGATAGAAAATCTCTTGACAATAATATGTTGCTTCCAGTGCTCTTTAGCAGTTATCCTAAACTAAAAGTGTTATTTTACGAATGAATAATAAAGGATTTACAATTACTGAAGTGTTGGTAGCGCTTCTACTTTTTTCAATTACTGCCATTCCGCTTACTGTAAATTTGCATCATTTGCTTTCTGATCGGTGGGTGAAGAATAAAACTGATGCTATAAGAATTGCGAAAAATGAACTTGAAGAGGTATTGGCATTCAGAAAGCTAGTAAACGGTGAGTCAAGTAAAGAAATTGACAAGTTTATAGTTAAAAAAAATATAAAAGGTGAATCTCTTAAAGAAGTAAGAGTTAGTGTGTATCGACACGATAAATTGCTATATGATCTTTTTACATATGTTTATATGGAGTGATTGTGGATTATAAGTATAGTGGTTACATGAAAGATGGTAAAAAGGTTTCTGGAATTATTTCAGCATCTGATAAGTCTGAAGCTGCAAAGATACTTCGCTCCAGACATTTACGAATTGAGACCATTAGGACAAATAAACAACTTTCTTTTTTTAAGTCTGTGCCAGTAAAAGATTTGTCCTCTTTTACAAGGCAATTTGCAACACTGTCTGCTGCTAATTTGCCAATTGATGAATCCTTGTCAATTTTGGCGGAGCAGACTGAAAACCATAGACTTAAATCAGCAGTAGATGAACTTCTTAAGCAGGTTAGATCGGGAATATCTTTAGGTGATGCACTATCAAGCTGCCCTACAATCTTTAATAACCTTTATTGTGGAATGGTAAAAGCGGGTGAAGCTGCAGGAGTCCTGAGTACCGTACTGGAAAGGCTCGCAGATTACCTTGAACGGATGGATAAGATACAGAAGAAAATCAAAGCCTCTCTGGCATATCCAGTTGTTGTAGGTGCAGTTGCAATTATTGTTATAGCTGCGCTTATAGTATTTGTTGTACCTACATTCAGAGATATGTTTTTGGAGATGGGCAGAGAGTTACCACTCGTAACAAGAATTGTATTGGGTTTAAGTGATTATCTAAGACAGTATATTCCATTCATAGCTGTATTAGCAGTTGTTCTTACCGCACTTTATAATAAAAGCAATATTAGTACAAAGTGGCAAATTCGTATTACTGAATTTAAGATGAAACTACCGATAGTTGGAAAGATACTCATTAATGGAGCGGTGGCCCGATTCTCAAGGACACTGTCAACTTTGTTGCAAGCAGGTATTCCTCTAATGGATTCTCTTAAGATATCGAAGGCATCGTCAAATAATATTGTGCTTGAGATGGGAATTGAGAGGTCGATGAAGTCAATTGAAATTGGAGAGCCATTTTCTAAACCGCTTTCTGAAGTAACTATGCTGCCTCCCATGCTTGTAAGAAT
Organism: Fibrobacterota bacterium; assembly: GCA_016788315.1. Lineage (GTDB taxonomy): Bacteria > Fibrobacterota > OXYB2-FULL-49-7 > OXYB2-FULL-49-7 > JAEUSG01 > JAEUSG01. Next base: position 4,443 of record JAEUSG010000547.1, read on the forward strand.
GGCTGCAGTTGGGGAAAGAACAGGTGAATTACCTGCCATGTTGGGAAAGGTAGCCGATTATTATGATAGTGAAATCAATTCTTCTGTAGACTCAATAATGTCTATACTAGAGCCACTGATGATTCTGGTTTTAGGTATTGTAATTGGTTTCGTACTTGTATCTATGTATTTACCCTTATTCGAGATGGTAACAGAAGTTCAATGACAAAGCAATCAGGATTTTCCATTACAGAGATGATGATTGTTATTTTGCTTTCCTCTCTTGTATCTGCAGTTATTTTTACAAATTATTCGTTCATAAATAGATCTACGGCAAAATGGAAAAAGAATTTAAACCTAGAGCAGGAATTTATAGTATTAAACAAGAGAGTTGACAAGAAAATTGATTTAATACGCGAGTTGGACTCTTTTTCTGACGGAGTAATTTTTTACAAGGACAAAAATAATCTTGCGTGTCGGTTTTCAGCGGGACGTAACGGATTTAAAACGATTGATAGTACTATCGACTGGAATAAGCTAAAAGTTGATACAGGTGTTATAAAATTATATTCTTCAGATTATTCATTGGATCGCAATCTGGATGGTATTACTGACTGTAATGATTTAGATATTAATCATAATGGTGTGCTTGACACTAAAGAAATTAATGCTGTAGATTTTGTAACTATTCAAACAGAGTTTTTAATAATGGACAGTGCAACTGTAAAAATTGATATTAGCAAACGACTTATCGGTCTAAACAGGCGTTTGTAGCGAAAGGACGTGTTTTATGTGCAGAAATGAAAAGGGCTTTACCTTGACAGAACTGATGGTTGTAATTGTTATTATTGGCGTGTTATCAATGTTGGCCATTCCGAAGTTTATGGGAACAACTACAAAAGCTAAGCTTGCAGAATTTCCGGCAATTTTAATGCAGATTTACTCACTTCAGGATGGGTATTATCAGGAACTTGACAGATATGCTACAAGTTTAAAAGAACTTGATTTTCAGGATCCTGAGTCAAAATATTTTGAATACACTCTAGAAGGAAATGGGAAGGAATTTGTCGCTAAGGCTACAGTCAAGATTGATATGAAAGATGGACAGGGTAATCAGCTAAAC
>JAEUSG010000593.1 GCA_016788315.1 Fibrobacterota bacterium
CAGCTTAGTATTCAAAAAGGATTACATAGACCATCAGAATAACCCACTTGAACTGTTAGATTCAAAAAAGCGTCTTGTAGTAGGTGCCGCAGTCAACACACACGACTATAAGGAAAGAGTACCTGCACTAATGAATGCCGAAGTTGATGTTTTATGTTTTGATTCCTCTGATGGCTACACCGAATACCAGAAAGAGGCAGCTTTATGGGTTAGAGAGCACTACCCTGATGCAATTATAGGTGGCGGCAATGTTGTCTCTCCGGAAGCATTCAGATATTTAGTTTCTGAAGCGAAGGTTGACTTTGTTAAAGTCGGTATTGGCGGAGGCTCAATCTGCATAACCCGCGAGCAGAAAGGCATTGGCCGCGGACAGGCATCCGCCCTTCTGGACGTTGTTAGCGAAAGAGATAAATATTTCAAGGAGACCGGCAAATACATTCCTATTTGTTCTGACGGCGGACTTGCAAACGATACGCAAATTATCATTGCTCTGGCCATGGGAGCCGATTTTGTAATGATGGGCAGATATTTCAGTATGACCTACGAAAGCCCGACACCAACAGTCTCAATCAAAGGCCGTCCATATAAACCTTATTGGGGCGAAGGTTCTAACAGGGCAAGAAATTGGCAGCGCTACAGCAGTGAAAGCTATGGTTCCAAAGGACTTTTATTTGAAGAAGGCGTTGACGGATATGTACCAATTGTAGGATATGTGGCTGATGTACTAAATACCACTATGGCAAAACTCCGCTCTACTATTTGTAATATTGGCGCTTCAAATTTGTCAGAGTTTTCCAGCAAAGCTGTTCTGACATTAGTTTCTGAGGCATCTATAAAGGAAGGTGGTACTTCTAATATTATGCAGTTTAATTCTGTAACCAATGAGGAGTTAAACTAATTAAAGAACTGATGATTCATTCCCGCACGGCATATATTCTATTTACTATTTATTGAGCATTATAGCAGTTACTGCCTCATAATCAGAATCTTCCCGTGCAACGACTTTGGAAAACATACCAAGTAAAAAATATGGATATGATTTGTCATTTACAAATGCAACATAATTGGAGCCTTTTTTAAATTCGCCTGAAAATCTGAAAATCTTCCTGTCAACGAAACTTGCAGTATCATTGCATAATTCAACATTTACTCTTCGCGCTATTAATGTGTCGTTGTTTTGAAAATATATTCGCGAGGAATCATTGAAAGTAATAATACTATCTACTGTTGGTGGTATATAAGCGGTAGGTTCTTTATGTGTTTTATGAGCGTAGCAGTAGTCTTTTAAAGTTGAATCATTTCTTGCATATACATTCACGTTATAACTGACTCTTTTATCTTCATAAAGTACAATAACTTTATATGTGCCTATATTGATGCTATCACAACCATACTGAATCATTATACATACAGACAAAAATCCTTCGTTATTATCAATCTGTTCTTTAGGAATGTTCCAAGATGATGTGTTACCATTTTTATCGGTCGGAGAAATAACGCCAATAAGAGATATTTTACTTGTGTCGAATCCCGGAGCTGGTGTCAGGAAAAAGCGGACACTCATACTATGTGTTGGTGGCAACGGAGTATAATCTGCTATGTTAAAATCAATCTTTTCTATTACACTAGGAATGTTTGCCACACTTGAATTGGTAGGCGAATTCGACATGCAAGAGTAGATTCCAAAAATAGTAATTGCTAATACAGTAATTCGACAAAACATTAGAACTTCCTTTTTAAGATATTTTTTCCAGTATCATATCTGACATTGTGGACAATAATAACATGCTCCTCCAAGATATTGAATCTTCTCAATTTTAGTTTTACATTTCATACAAGGTTTTCCGGATGAGTTTTTATCCATGATTCGGATGTATTTACCTTTATTGCCCATAAGATCATACTCATCATATCGGCCATTTTTGGCTATAATTTCCTGTAAAGTTTTTCGTATGGAATCATATAACCGTTTCCTTTGCTGTGTTGATAGATTATTCAAGGGGTGTTTTGGCCCTAATTGTGCATTAAAGAGTATGTCCTGAGCTATTGAATTTCCTAAACCTGGAATAAGTTGATTCTGTGTTAATAGACCTTTGGTACTATTTACATCGGTTCCATTGCATTCATCAATCAGTTTATTAAAATATTGATAGGTAAAATCTTTATCAGTGGGAGTTATTTTCATATCCTTGATATACTTGCGATTCAACTCCTCACCCTTTTTATATAGCTCCATTGCACCCCACATTTGGGTTGTAACAGTAAATGCTGTGCCGTCTGTAAAATTAATCAAGAGGTGATATTTCTTTGGAACGTATTTCTGTTCCTGATGAAACAGTATTTTCCCTCCACACTCCCCAAGTACCAATATATGCCCGGGAAGCATCTCCATAAAGAGCCATCTTCCACGCACATAGGCATCACCAACAGTTTTTTTATACATCAAACGAGCGAATTCTTCATGCGTCCTATTGTACCAAACGAATTTGTGAGGGCTATTACCAAGCGAAGCGTTTTTGATGACCTTCGACTTCATTGTCTTGGTCATTTGATTAGCAAGGATTGTGTATTCTGGTAATTCAAACATAGCAATTATTAAATATCATTATTCATGAAGACGACCTTCACTTTGAACTCATTAAAAACGCCGTAAAAAAAGATAAAGGGACAATTATTACAAATTCAGTGCCATGCCTAAACATTTTTTGTTCTGTTCTATCATCAAAACAAAATTCTCTCCAAATACCAAGATTATTTGCAATCATTTTGTTGTATCTCTCTGCCGAAAGACCGCCATCAATGAATTGATAGGCCCAGACACTCAAAACAAGACCTAGCGAAGTAAGATGTAAAGTAAGTTTATTATTATTAAAGCCTTGCCAGGCACCAATGACACCTATTGTTGTTAAACTTGTTATTAACACTGATCTTTTATACTCTTCATTCCTTAAATTTGTTAACGGAATACCTGGTATTGCACAATTTATTATGGCACCAGCAAATATATTTTGTCTTAATTCTTTAAATTTTTTGAAATTTAAACTATCTACGGTTAACAGATTAAGTTTACTCCCAGACTCACAGATGTTTGCCATATCGTTATTTTCAGTGAAGGCCAGTCCATGAATTAGCATGATATTAAATATACCGAATACAAAGATTAGCGTTGATACTTTAATATTCTTGTACATTTTTAAAAAAATCATTTTAAGACCAATGATAAGGTGAAAAGTATGTTTAAAATTCTATTGTTTTACTTGTCAAAAATAACATAATCAATTGACTAATTATCAATATCTATTTTTCTATCTCCACATAGTTAACGGTATTATAATTTTTATATGAATGCTTCATAGGCATGGCTAAAACCTCAATTTTCATTTTATCCAGCAATATTTTGTAATTAATAGCATATTTTTTGCAATTGTTTCTATCAAAGCCATTTTGTGACCAATATGATTCACCTAATTTATGATCGACCGAATATTCAAATGATGTAAAGTACAAAAAGGCTTTTCCCGAAGGTTT
>JAEUSG010000673.1 GCA_016788315.1 Fibrobacterota bacterium
CCAAGAGAATATGCGGTAAAACAAGCGGAGAAACTAACTTTAGAAAGCACGAAGAAAATGGGGTAAGGTCAATGGAGTTATTAAAAAGATCGTCTAAGTCGAGAAATTTAAAAACTTTTACAGTATTTGCTTTCAAAATAACCTATTATGACTTATATTAACCTCAATAAGTCATAATAAGGAGGCATAAGTTATGAATGAGAAGTTTTATACAGTTGAGCAAATAGCTGAATTGCTCCAAATTAATGAAAAGACTATTCAGCGATACATTCGCGAGGGTAAACTTAAAGCTGTAAAACTTGGTAAGAGTTGGAGGGTAACGGGTCATGACCTTTCAGTATTTACCGAAAGCACCGGCGTAGGATCGAATATTTCATCTGGAAGAGCTCATAATTCGGACATGGTTACTAGCGCCTCAGCGGTCGTGGATGTGCAGGTAGCAGATACCGATGCGGCTATTAGAATCATGAACACACTTACAGCAGCGTTAAATAGCAAACCAGCTGAATTTGGTCGTTCATCAATGAATACACAATATATTCAAGAAGAGAAAAAGGTTCGGATATCTCTTTGGGGTAGTGTTGATTTTATGGCTGTGATTATGGACAATATTAGATTACTTACAAAACAATGCTAATTGTTTTAAGCAGATAAAAGGGTAGTTCAATGCAATTGAAAGATTTTAAACAAAAAATACTAGAGGATATAAAGAGAATTGAAAAACTTCCTGAAGAGGGGGACAATGATCCTGTAGATTTAAAATCATGCAGCTATCCGTTAAGCCGTGGGAAAGATTCATATTTCAAGAAACTTCCAAACCTGGAGAAATTTTTAAAACCAAACATGAATGTTTTGGATATTGGTGCAGGGAATTGTATTGCTATTTCCGAAATAGCCAATTCTTTTCCAGATGGTAAATATTTTGGAACAGGTGTTCAGGATTTGGAGAGTAATTATCCAAATGTTTCATTTAAAATTGCCACAGCATGCAATTTACCATTTGCTGATAACTATTTTGACGTTGTAATATCCGTTCATGGGCTTTCTTGGGAGCT
>JAEUSG010000676.1 GCA_016788315.1 Fibrobacterota bacterium
ATGTCAGTAATCCTATTTTTCTGCATTTTTGATAAAAAATTTGCGGAATAATTTATTGTTTTACCCGTCTATTATTATTGAAAGACAATGGAGGAATAAATGAGGACTTTTGCATCAAAAATTATTTCCGAAGCTCTGAAAAACGGTAATTCACATGCAGGCAAGGCAATGCAACTTTGGAAAACTGCGGCAATGGTAATCAATAAAGGCAAGAAATTAAGCACATTTGCTAATCCAAATCTACCATTACTCGCAGTTGGATTAATACTTGAGATAGGATTACCGCTAATACAGAAATATGGTAGTCGGTAATTTTCTGGAAAATTAGCTTATGCATGCATCATGCCTAAAACTTGCTATAAAATAAAGGAGTTGCTTATGACAAACAAAGAAACCGAAAACGAGGCAGGAAACAGAATATCAAATGAGATATTCAAGTTGATATCGACTGTTCCAACAACTGCAGAACCTGAATCAAAGGTTCCTGAAGTACGCACAAAAGACATTATTTCATCCGCATCATGGAAATGCGCGGCTCTTTCAGCAACACTGTCTTTGCCTCCAGGTCCATTGGGAATGCTGACAATAATACCAGACTTAGTCGCAATCTGGAAGATACAGGCGCAGATGGTTTCTGACATAGCTGCATGCTATGGCAAAACAGCCGTCCTGTCAAGAGAACAGATGATTTATTGCTTGTTCAGGCACGCCTTATCACAAGCGGTTAAAGATCTTGTTGTAAGAGTTGGCGAAAGGGTTATAATAAAAAGAGCTTCGCTCAAGGCCATTCAGGCAGTACTACAAAAAGTAGGTATTAGAGTAGCTCAACGTGTTGCTGGCAGAACGATAAGTCGCTGGATTCCGATAATTGGAGCTGCAGCAGTTGGTGCATATGCTAAGTACGACACGATGAAGGTAGGCAAAACTGCACAAGAATTGTTTTCTTCTGAACTTGAAATTGAAAGCAGTCAAATAACGGAAGAAGAATAATTTCATTTCCATTAAAAGAGTTCTGGAATTTCCTTAAGGTTTAGACGTCATTATTATTGAAGCAGTAAAGAAAAACCAGGAGGCTCTATGAAAACTTTTTTAGGTTTTTTGACAATTGCCGGAATGTTCTTTGTGGAATACTTGTTCTTGCAAAGTGATGCAGGACAAAACCTTATAGCGGAAGGCTACTGGTCTACGGCATGGTTTATTACAATACCATTCAGCATGCTGCTATTAGTTATGGGGGTCTTTGCAGGCAATAATTCACATACCTTAACTATCATTAGCTGCTTCTCTTCATATGCTGTTTGGCTCGTACTGTTTGTATTGACAATTGTTTCCTACCCTTTATCTGCGACACTGACATTCATATTGCATCTTAGCGGATCTGTTGGCAAATCACTTTTCTGGGGAATTGTATTCTCCGATGAAAATTGATAATATGAATGGTGTTTAAAGAAAAGCAGCAAAGCGACAATATTTGTCGCACAAAGCAATACTTGATATATGCTATATCATTTAAGAAAGTAATTGCAATTTTGTTAACAAAGGTCCTATATTGAAATTGAGTAGCATATGTATATTCATTCATTATCATATTTAACCGGAGAACACATGAAAACAAGAACTGCGTATCTGACTTTTGCTTTAATGTTACTGTTTTTAACGACTGCAACTAAGGCTGTCGACTTGCCTGACATGAATATAGTTGAAGAACTTTTTGGTGTTATCCAAAACAAATCAACTAGCATTAAGAAAAACGATTACTTAAAGCCTCTTTATGCTACTGCCCTATCAAAAACTTGTCGCCTTACCATACAACAATATGGGATAACGGATATTGACGACAGTGCAATGAGGGTTTTAAATGAACAGA
>JAEUSG010000750.1 GCA_016788315.1 Fibrobacterota bacterium
ACTATCAAGCATCACTTGAAGACTTCGAAATGTGTAGATTCGTTTCTGAATCTCTTCTTCTTTGGTAATCAAATCTTTTGAACCCATGACTCCCCAATCTTAAAACAACTAGCTCGGTAAAACTTACTACTGACATCCATACCATTAAATATAGAGAAAATATGCGACAAAAATTGTCACGTCAAAAAGATTTTGCATAGTAATAACGTGATACGCACGGTCAGAACAGACGTCCGAGCCTAAATTTCGAAAGCATCCATGATATTTGCATACTGATTACGCAAATCGCCAATCTCCTTCGCCCAGAAGGTTTCACTCCCCCACTCAGGAAAGCGGCTCTGGAACTGGAAATCATCGCGCTGCATGCTGCACCAGTGGGCAAAATAGATCATGCGCATCGCTCTCAAGCCTTCGATAAGGAATGGAGCGCGGTGATCGACATCTCTAAACTCACTATAGCCGTTCATGAGGAGCGCCAACTCCCTTTTACAAGCTGGATAATGGTCTGGAAGCAATAGCCAGAAATCCTGCACAGCCGGGCCATTCATCATATCATCAAAGTCAATTATCATGAGTCCGGTATCAGGTCTTTCGAGAATGTTGCCTGTATGGAAATCGGCGTGAATTCTTATGAATTGTTTACTGTCGAATCGATCTGCTACAGATTCGATAATTCTCTTACATATGTCACGATAGCTATCACATTTGGAAGGCACTACGGCATCATCAACCAACTGATTAACATATTGCATTGTGAGACTTACCGGTTCAAGAGTGAGTCTGCCTGGAGCTTTACGCCTTGCTCCAACAGAATGTAGTCGTCCTAGAAGTGAACCAACTCTCTCCCAGCTGGAATCGCCCTCTATATCAAATTGTCTGCCCCCCTTTTTAGGAAAAACAGCAAAATGTATTCCGTCAACTAAACCCAATGTTTTACCGTCAGCTAATGGCAGTGGTGAAACTACAGGAAGCTCTGCTTCCGCGCAATCGGCAAGGAAGTTCTGTTCATCTTCCAAAGCCTCTTTAGTCCAGCGTCCAGGTCTATAAAATTTTGCTACATATGGCGTACCGTCATCATCTCTGACTTCGTAGACTCTGTTGATATAGCTCGGAAAGGGACGCAGAAATGATGTCAGCGAGACACCTAATGCCTCTTCGAGTGCCGGAAGGAAAAGTTCCGGAGTGAATTCCTTAAAGTTTTTTTTCAAAATTACATGCTGTCTTTACAATATCATCCAGATTTGGAATATCAGGCTTCCAGCCAAGTACTGACTTTGCCTTTGATGCATCACCAACCAACGTTGGTGCATCACCATCACGCCGCGGGCAATCAGTTGCTGGAACGGGAACCCCTAGATTCTTTTCAACAGATTTCAGCACCTCACGAACAGAGAAACCTTCACCGTTTCCAAGATTGAAAAGATTGCTCTTTCCACCATTCATAAGGTATTCGAGGCCGAGAATATGCGCTTTGCAAAGATCGTTTACATGAATATAATCACGAACAGCTGTTCCATCTTTTGTTTCATAATCGGTACCAAAAACAGAAAGCGGATCTCTTTTTTTCAGAGCCGCTTTGATGGCAAGAGGTATAAGATGAGATTCAGGATTATGCCTTTCACCCAATTCTCCGGCAGGATCTGCACCGGCGGCATTAAAGTATCTGAAGATTACCGAGTTCATTCCATTATTTGTCAAAGTGGCAAGTTTTTCTTCGACACGGAGCTTACTTTCACCATAAGGGCTGATCGGAGCACAAGGATGTTCTTCAGTAATCGGAGTGAATTGGGGGTTACCATATACTGCCGCAGTAGAGGAGAAAATAAATTTATTTACTCCTCGTTGACGCATTGCGTCGAGCAGTATGAATGTTTTTTCGGTATTGTTGTTAAAGTAAAGCTCAGGCTTTTTGACAGACTCTCCCACCTCTATGAATGCGGCAAAGTGCATTACTGCGTCAATTTCGCGCTCTTCAAATAGTTTTAGAAGAGCCTGCTTGTCGCCGATATCGCCTTCAACAAAATCGCCATAAAGCAGCGCTTCACGGTACCCTTTTGAAAGATTATCGTAAACAGTTACAGTCCAACCCGCCTTAACAAGCATCTTAGCACAGTGGGAACCTATGAAACCGGCTCCGCCTACAATAAGTACATTTCCTTTCAAACGACACTCCTGAAATATTCAATTGTTTTTGCTAATCCTTCCTGCAAAGGAATTTTCGGTTCCCAACCCAATTTTGACTTAGCAAGAGAGATATCCGGTTTGCGCTGTTTAGGATCATCTGCAGGAAGCGGTTCTTTTACAAGCTGCGATTTTGAACCCGTAAGTTCAATCACCTTTTTTGCCAGCTCTATCATAGTGAATTCACCTGGATTACCCAAGTTAACAGGCCCGACAAAACCGTCGGTATTCATCATTTTGATCATGCCATCAACCAGGTCTGACACAAAGCAGAACGAACGTGTCTGATTTCCTTCGCCATATATGGTGATCGGTTTATTTGTAAGTGCCTGCACAATGAAATTAGAGACAACTCTGCCATCATTCGGCAGCATATTAGGTCCGTATGTGTTAAATATGCGGATAACT
>JAEUSG010000770.1 GCA_016788315.1 Fibrobacterota bacterium
TTGTAGTTACCAAAGCAAGAATCCTCAAGGTTGAAAATGGAAATCAGTTTCACGGCATAGTTTCCAAAGAGGTACTCGCTGGCAACGGCAGTTCCATGACACTTAGCGAACTTGAAAAGATTCTAGGGTTTAAAATACCATTGGATAAAGATTTTCAATTTGTTACATATCTCCCGCAAATTTCACAGGGTATGATGCAGCAGTGGGAAGACAGGAATATTCCATTCGAGTTTGTTTCCGAGAAAACAAACTGGTATGCTGCAATATTCTCTATGCTTCCAATAATTCTCATGGTTCTATTCTTCATTCTTGTTTTCCGTCAGATGCAGTCAGGCGGTCCTGCAGGAGGGGGACGCGGCCTCTTTTCGTTCGGAAAGAGCCGCGCAAAGCAGATGCCTATGGATCTGCCCAAAACAACATTCGAAGATGTTGCAGGTGCTGATGAAGCTAAAATTGAACTTGAGGAAATAATTGACTTTCTGAAAGATCCACAGAAATTCCAGGTTCTTGGCGGACGCATTCCAAAGGGTGTTCTTCTTCTCGGTTCTCCGGGAACAGGCAAAACTCTTCTTGCACGTGCAGTTGCCGGCGAAGCAGGTGTTCCATTCTTCTCTATATCGGGCTCCGATTTTGTTGAAATGTTTGTTGGAGTTGGTGCAAGCCGAGTACGCGACCTCTTTGAACAGGGGAAAAAGAGCGCCCCATGCATCATCTTCATAGATGAAATTGATGCAGTAGGACGCCATCGCGGTGCCGGACTCGGAGGTGGTCATGATGAACGGGAACAGACCCTTAACCAGCTGCTTGTAGAAATGGATGGTTTCGAAGCAAATGCCGGTGTAATTCTTATTGCCGCCACAAACAGACCCGATGTTCTTGATCCCGCTCTTTTACGGCCCGGGCGTTTTGACAGACAGGTAGTTGTTGACAGACCAGACATGCGCGGCAGGCATGGCATTCTTAAAGTGCACACAAGAAAGGTGCCACTGGGTAAAGATGTTGATCTCGAAATTATCGCCCGTGGAACACCAGGCCTTTCCGGTGCCGACCTTGCAAATATTGTAAACGAAGCAGCCCTCCTCGCCGCCAGATACGGCCAAAAGGAAGTTACGATGCTG
>JAEUSG010000779.1 GCA_016788315.1 Fibrobacterota bacterium
GACCATGTGAACTTGTTGATGTTCTACCGACTCTGCTGGACGTTGCAGGAGTAGAAATCCCCGACGCTCTTCCAGGATTCAGTCTGCGTACAAACTTCCATCGAATTGCATCGTTCGCTGAATTCCACGGGCGTGGCTACGAGGAGTATCAGAGATCTCCTGCAATTATGTGGCGGACAAAAGAGTGGAAATTAATTCTATATATGCCCGGCCGTCTTGATGAAGCCTTTCAGCACTACGAAAATATGAAGGGGGAGTTGTATAATCTCAAGAACGATCCTCTTGAAATGGATAACCTGTATGCAATACAGAAACACTCAGCAATCAGAGATAGAATGATTTCAGAAGTGTTAATGCATATCGTCTGTTCTCTTGGCCGTTTTCCTTCATGTGCCGCGCGGACTAAAATCAGAATAACAGGAGAAGAGACAAAACCTGATCGCGGCAAGTGGTGATTCAAATTCTTGTCGATATAACTCTATGTGTCATACTAGTATAATACTAGATGGCGTATCCCTCACCCTTTTTAGTAGAATCTTAAGACTAGTATATATATAAACTTTTAAGACTTGCATTTTATCATAATTTAGCCTATTATGATATATAACTACATAACATTTCTTAATGTGGTACGACTAAAAGGGGTGGACATGCTTTCATTAAAAAGCCGTTTTAGTGCTCTCTTATATTTGAAATAACCCATAAAACAGAATGAAGAAAATTACGACAAAAAATGGTGGAGCCACTGGAAAAAGGGCCCAAATTAGAGAGTGGATTCTTGAAGAAATCCGCACTGGCCGGATGAAATCAGGCGATTTCGCACCTACACGTGCTTCGCTGGCAAAATCTTTTAATTGCACTTACGCTACAGCTAATTACGTAATTAGTGAACTTATGAAAGAAAAGGTCCTGGTTGCCGAACAGGGTAAAGGAACTTTTGTCACTTCAAGACCCAACAGGACTCCAGTTGACGGCTACGCTATCATCAACTGCAATCCCACCTTTTTCTGGTCACTCGAAATAGAACAGGGATTTATAGATGCCATTGGCAAAGGGGTTCGCGTTGACCGATTCACAGCTGAAGACATTCGTCAACCGATAAACTGGGAATTTTGTAAAGAGCACAAAGCTCTCATTTTTATTATGCCCGTACCATCTCAGGGCTCCTTCCTTCATGAGGTAAAAACGTTAAACCTTCCTCATATTGTTTTATATCGTGACCCGATGGAATCACCGTTCATTACCATAGATCATGCAGATGCAGGTAGAGAAGTTGTGGCGGCTCTGGCAAAAAAAGGGTGCAGGCGAATAGCCTGGTCGGGACTTGTTTTTCATGATATCAAGACTCCGGAACAGCGATACACAGGTTATCTCCAGGGGCTACTTGAACAAGGGCTATCATACAAAAGAGAATGGGGACGGATGATTCACCCTTCAGAAGAACAGGCACATTTGAAATCGCTCTTTTCAGATTCCATAAAACCCGATGCACTAATCCTCGCTCCGGCAAATATGGGCATTGCCATTAAAGCAGTTCAGGATGCCGGACTCAAACCAGGCGAAGACATTATTCTGGTTAAGATGGATGAAGATGTTTCGGGGGCTTACCCCTTTTCTATCCTTTGCACCGGGCGACTCACGCAAAAAGTTGGTGAAGAAGCGGCATTGGCAGTCTTGAAAAAAGAACACATCACCTCAGAAAATCCCATGCGTCGCTATTTAAAAACTGCGGTGCTTGAGAGGTAATTAATATTTACAAAAGCATACAAATAATCATGAGAGGAATTTTATGAGAAACACTTTTTTCATGCTTCTAATTCTGGTGGGTATAGCGTCAGCACAAATCAACACCTGGGTCAAGGCAACCGGTTCTTTGCCCGGTGGGTGGACGTTTCCAGCCATGACCTACGCTCCAACTACCAATGAATTCATTCTGTCTATGGGGCATCACGGTGGGTTGTATACTGTAACTGTTTTTAAAAGCCAATGGAACCAGTGGATAAACGCATTGCCAAATGATACACTATACGGTTCTGCGGCTGTTTCAGACAGCATTGAGGCGTTAAACGGCAAATGGGCGGATTCAACAGGTCTCGCATACGGGTTTGGCCGTGGACAGGGAAACGGTGTTTTTGGTTGGGGTTTTCAATTTGCCAATGTGAAGGGATATTTGCGTCCAAATCCCAATCCGGATAATGCCTCGGCAACACTCGCTTACAGTCAATTCTGTTAAAATACGGACGACGGGAAAATTTACTATTACATCAATAATACCACCTTTACCTATAATCCAGCAACACGACTATGGGATACGTTGAACTTAGCTGTCCACCCTGGTACCGGAACGCCCAATGTGCTCCGGTGGGGTTCTCTCTGCTATGATGCTTATAACAAGGAGATAGTGTTATTCGGAGGAGGTGCAATGGACAAGCCATTCGGCACACCCGGCACATGGACATTCAAGTCCACGACCCGAACATGGACGGACCTGAAGCTTTCCGTACAGCCCAGTCCCCGTGGCTATTCGCCCATGGTCTATGACCCTGTCAATCGCTGCATCGTTCTTTTCGGCGGAGATCGCATGAATGCTCTGCTCAATGACACCTGGGTTTACGATTGTGTCACCCGCAGCTGGTCCAAAAAAAATCCAGCGATTCGTCCACGACCTGTTGGTGGCCACGCGCTAATATATTTACCTAAAAGCGGGAAAATTGTTTTACTAGGCGGGTATCGCTACGATATTATTAAAGCGTGGGGTAGCGGAACAACCGAATTCGAAGTCTGGACTTACGATGTTGCTGCAAACACCTGGGGACTTGTTAAACACATGAGTGGGGCAGAGACTTGGCCGCAATTACGGGAAATGGGACCTACCTTAAGTGGTTTCATGGCAGCTAATCAAGGTGATACGATTGTATCTCTTTCGGACTCTGTTCCCGCTCAATACTATTACACGCCGGCAACTATGCGAATGGCCTGCGATCCAACGCTCATTGATATTTCAGGAACGAATACTTATGGAATTACACACGATTCTGTTGTGATTCGTAGTGGGTCATATGACCCAAATTGGTACACTCAAGGAATATTGCAACCCGACACAGGAGCTAATGAGGCCGCTCTTCGCAATTTGCCTCTTAGCGGGTGGACAAAACTTTCGCCGCCAAAGACACCGGGAGGTGACCGGACATGGGGTACTGTCGTCCTGGATCCTAGCAGAGACCTTTTAATGCGTTGGGGAGGGGGCCACGCAGCATATTACGGAACCGATGTGCCACACTATTCCCTTCATAACAATCGCTGGACAATCGGCTATGCCCCGGAAATCCCCTTTGAGTACAATGGTTCCTACGAAACCTGGCCGGGGCCGTTTACTTTTAACGACCGCCCCTTTATGGCAGTTCACCCGGTCAAATCAACCGCCTACGATCCCACAAGTCGCCTTATGATTCATTTTAGTAACAAATACACCTATCTCTACAATCCCGACAGTATGGATTGGGTAAAAGGGGTGCGTATTCTAAGCCCTTTTCAGACTAGTAATCCGATGGCTTCTTACTATGCTGGACTCTGCTCCACACCGCATGGTGTCTATGGGAGTTGGGGCGATGCAGGGAGTTTCCTTTTCAATTCCGATAGTCTAAAGTGGCGTAAGCTACCTCAAACTGGAACACTCCCTAGCTATTTCGCTGATGAGTGCGGTGCTGTTTATGATAGTAAGCGTGATCGCATACTTCATTTTAACCGGGGACACGGTGAAACCCCAGTCCCTGTCTTTGAGTGTGTTTTTTCAACCGGTCAGGCCACGCAGTTGGTCCCGTCCAGTGCAGATTTACCAAGCCCGACAAACAAGAATTACCGCGATTGCGTCTACCTTCCAAATCTGGATATAGTGCTTTTTCCTATCCGCAGGGATAACAGTAACCTGGCATATGATTGCGCAAACAATCGGTGGGTTCAAATTCCTGTTCAGGGATTTATCAAAGGCATGGACGATGTCGGGACAGCCATGGCGTATGACGCTAAAAGAAACCTGGTGTGGTTGACTAATGCCGGCAGTGCGCTGTATGCGCTTCGCCTGGACAGCGCTACAACACGCCTGGAACTTGATCGCACAGCAAAGGAGACAGCAATATTAACTGTTTCACCCAACCCTTTTAATCCAACCACTTTTATACATTTGCCTAAAAACTCCATCGCCTTAAAGTCAACAGATGTTTCCCTGCGTGTTCTCGCTGTCGATGGGAGATGTGTTGCTGACCTCTCAAGACAGGCGGCCGTAGGCACAAAAGTAGCGTGGTTAGCAAACGGGCTCTCATCAGGAATTTATTATATCCAGTACCGTGTTGACAAGAAGGTGTGGCAAACAAAAGCCATTCTTGTCCGATAACCATTTGACTGGGAGTTATACAACTATAAAACGACCCGTTCGAAATGAATAATTTCTACTGGTGATTTAATCCACTCTTACGGTTCGTTTACCAACCAACAGGAGAGGGAATATACAGCAGAAAGTGAACAGGCTGCACACTACGAAAAGAGCATGATAGTGGTTTAGTGTTGCACCCCAAAGCTGGTATTCGAACCCTTTAAAGACATCAAGAGCGCGTCCGCCGAGTATGACAAAAACAACTGAGGCAGCTCCAAGAAAAAAGCGGCTGATTGCAAGGTAGGCTGAACGTCCCTTATCCGGGAAAATTTCCAGTGCGTAGTTAATTGCAAGCATTGAATGTGTGTGACCGGCAGCGCCATTGATGATTGAATAAGCTATCAAAGCAGCCATTCCCCACCAGGCAGATCCTACCCAAAGTAGCATGCACAGCGAAACTACGCCGGAAACAATGAGTAACGGTTTTCTGTGGCCGCTGCTGTCGGTGAATTTACCCATGATAAGAACCATAACCATGCTGATAGCAAATTGCACAATTCCAATAACAACCATTTTGCTCATAGAGTAGTGGAATGTATCCATCATATATGCGAATGTAAAGGCAAACATTGTAGTTCTTCCGCCTGACCAGAAAATGTAAAACATGATATATGTCCATAGGGGCAGTGCCTTATAATTCATTCTCTCGTGGTGATTTTCTCCTTCTGCTACGAAGTTGGCAACTTTTGGAATGCGGTCGGTTACCCCTTTGTATAAGGTCATTGCAAGGATAAATGAAAGAGCAAAAATGACATAGATGGCAGCATATGTAGATAGCTGTGGCCGCCAGTCAGCAAGCCTGGCAAATACAAGCATAAATACCAATATGCCAAAGACTCCGATAAACCATTTCATTCCGGTGAACCAACCCAGCTTATTTTTGGGCACCAGATCTCCAATCCAGCTGCTTTCAATGTTCCATTGTATACCGCCAATAGCGTAAAATATAAGGACAAGTATAAGGTAACCCCAAAGTGCATATGGTTTGAATGTTTCATGCCCGCCTAAAAGAAGTGTTGCTACAATTGTCAATGCAGTTATAAAACCAACAACCATTGAAAACAACATGGCCTTGCGGTTTGATTTAAATCTTTTTAGAAGGAGTGTGCCAACCCACTGGAACATTGATCCTACAGCTCCTACAGCGCCGTATATGCCCAAATGTAATTGGGTACCGCCAAGGGCACGGATAATTGCTGTAGGAACAGGACCGATGCCAGTTTCTTCGCTTTGATAAAGAACAGTTCCAATACCGAATTTTATACGGTCTTTGTTCAGGATTTTTTCATCAGTTATCTGACCATGCTCGTTTATAGAAGCTGGATCAATCGTTTTTTCGTTGATTGTTGCCACAATTTACCTCATCTTTAAATGGACATATAACATAACACATGTTATGTGTTTGAAAAAAGCATCTTTTTCTGTTCTAGTTCTTCCCATAGTGCATATTTCTGTGCTATCTCTTTTTCCAACTCCATTATCCGTATTCCATTTTCAGCTGCAAACCCATCTTTTTTGTAATTTTCAGGATCTGCTGATGCGTTAATACTAGTCTCCAGTTCCCGCTCCAGTTTTTCGATGGTTGCTGGCAGTTTATCTAATTCCAGCCTGTCTTTATAGGACAGCTTGGTTTGTGTAGGTTTTTCAATCTGTGAAGTGCTTTTCTTTTCCAGTGCTGCAGTTTTTTCTGTAACAGCCTTCTTCTGTTTTAGTTGCCTTTCCCAGTCATCATAACCGCCTACATACTCGTTGATGACTCCGTTGCCTTCAAATATCAGGGCCGACGTAACAAGGTTGTTCAGGAATTCTCTATCGTGACTCACTGTAATGATGGTTCCGTCATATTGCGACAAAACCTCTTCAAGAAGTTCCAGCGTTTCTGCATCAAGATCGTTGGTCGGTTCATCGAAAATAAGAAGATTGGCCGGCTCAGTAAAAAGTTTTGCAAGCATCAGTCTATGCCGTTCTCCGCCGGAAAGTCTGCCGACAGGACT
>JAEUSG010000788.1 GCA_016788315.1 Fibrobacterota bacterium
AAGAAAATAAGTGAAGCCAATGTTCTTTCCATGAATCCGATTAGTAGAAAAATTAAAATTGGAGAGAAGTCCAATGGGAGATTAAGGCCAATTTTTTCCATAAGACGGAAATAGATTTCGCGAGCAGGTGCAAGAACGGGATCTGTTAGTCTGATGATCCAGTATACAATTGGATTGTCAGGATCAAGGGCGACCCAGGACATAAGAATTCTTGCAAATATTACCATTTCGTAAATTCGGAGAAGGGTAAGCAGTATGAATACAAATTTATCTGGCGACATTATGATATTCCTTCGAATATTGCTGAGCCTATTCGTACAAGTGTTGCACCCTCTTCTATTGCTATGTCAAAGTCGTGTGACATTCCCATTGAAAGATGGCGAAGGCCGGTTTTATCCCTTAGCGTTCTAAGCAGACTGAATGACTCCCTTATTGCCTCTCTATCTTCTGTCAGAGCTGCCATTGTCATTAGGCCTTCAATTTTCAGATTCTTGAAAGTCGAAACCTCTGCAAGCACCTTTTCAAAGTCGGAAGGATGAATTCCCCCTTTCTGCTCCTCGTTTGAACAGTTGACCTGAAGTAGAATATTCTGCGTTTTGCCTGCTGCCGCTGCAGCTATGTTTACCGCACTGGCAAGCTTTACCGAGTCGACAGAGTGAATGAGATCAGCCATGGCAACAGCCATTTTAGCCTTATTCGTTTGCAGATGTCCAATGAAATGTATTTTGAATCTGTTTTGGAGTGGGTCGAATTTGCTCTGCAGTTCCTGAATTCTGCTTTCTCCAATGCTTTTTATTCCAAGTCCGTGGAGTGGTAGAATTTGTTCCAGCGGATGAAACTTTGTTACAGCAACAAGCTCTATGGATAATGGATCACGGCCAGCCCTTAGAGCGGCTTCAGAAATTGTTGTTGTAATTCTTTTAACGTTTTCTGTGATCACTTTTTGGTCTTGAATGATTTAACAAGGTCGGTGAGGTAGTTCTGGAAATCGACTCCGAACTCTTTGTGACGCAGACCGTATTCAACGTTGGTTTTAAGAAAGTCCAGCTTGTTGCCTATGTCATACCTTTTGCCGTCGAAACGCAGTCCGTATGCCGCCTCCTCTTCAAGAAGGAGTTGGATTGCATTAGTCAGCTGAATTTCTCCACGCTTATCTTTCTTTATTTTACGGATTTTCTCAAAGATCTTTGGTGTAAGAATATAACGGCCTGCTATTGCAAGGTTGCTTGGCGCTTTGGCAACAGGCGGTTTTTCAATAAGTTCGCGAATCAGCACAAGTCCATCTCTGATTTTGTCTCCGCCTACAATTCCGTAACGGGAGACTTTTTCCTTTGGAACCTCTTCAAGCCCAATTACTGTTTTGTCGTAGTGGTCGTAAATATCCATAAGTTGGCGTGTGATCGGTTTACCGGGTGCATCAATAACTGTATCGCCTAAGAGAACTGCGAATGGCTCGTTTCCGACATGCTGTTCTGCGTAGCTGATAGCGTCACCAAGTCCGTTCATCTCCTTTTGGCGGATAAAATGGATGTCGGCTAGGCTGGAAATGCGGCGCATTTCACGCAGGAGATCTTTTTTGCCTTTTGCTTCAAGTTCGGTTTCAAGTTCGAAGTTGCCGTCAAAGTGTTCCTCAACAGCTCTTTTCCCTTTGCCTGTGATAATAAGGATGTCTTTTATTCCGGAAGAAACAGCTTCTTCGACAACAAGCTGAATGGTTGGTGTATCGACAATTGGAAGCATCTCTTTGGGCATCGCTTTTGCCTGTGGAAGAAAGCGGGTGCCGAAACCTGCAGCGGGAATAACAGCTTTACGTATCATATAATTTCCGGTTTAAATATGGCGATATTTTCTTTATTCAGAATATCAGACAGATTATCAAACATCTCTTCGTTTTTATATGTGCCTACAATCGCACCACCCGAACCTGTGAATTTTGCTGTTGCACCGGTTGAACGGGCTAGCTGAACCATTTTCATGTTTGGTTCACTTATGTGCATAATCTCACACCGTTTATCAAAATTGGAATTCATCAAAGTCCCAAGATCCAGATCAGAGGTTCCAAGGAGAACAGCTTTTGCCTGGTCAGTTATAGAAGCAAAGAACTTCATGGCATTATGAATAACTGGATCGCCGGAATCAAAACGGCTGCGCAGGTTACTATGCACTACGTCTGAAACTTCCGCTAAATCCTGTCTGTATGCAACATAGAGTTTTGGTAAACGGTCAAGCGGCAGTGATTCATATCTGCCATGTCCTGTTGCAGTCATAAGTTCACGGTTGAAATCCATGTATACAAGTCCGCCGTAAACCTGAATAACTCTATCCTGCAGGCCGGCTGCCAGTTTCAGTTCAACAGTTTCAACGCTGAGAATAAGATTGGGCAGTATTTCTTTGTCAATTTTTACGTCGTAAAACTTCATTAACGATAGAAAAGTTGCAGTGATGATTGCTGAGCTTCCTGCCATGCCAACATGCTGTGGAATGTTGGAATTGTAGCGAACCGTAAAGTTCTTCTTCGGCAGGGGAACTTTTTTCTCTCTGCAGTAGTCGGCGAATCTTTTGATTGCAGCTTTTATGAGTCGAACACCGCCGTAATAATCAAACCTGTTTATGTCGTGCACAAGGGCGTTTATGTCGCTGTATGTGCAATGATCTCTCTCGGTTGGTAGAATCTCTATTTCCGGAGTTTCATATAAGGTGACTTCGGCACAGAAATTTTTAATACGGAATGATATTGTTTTGCCGAAGTATCCATCTGATGGATTACCGATAAGACCAGCTCTAGCATATGCCTTTTCGCGTATAATCATAGAGTATCGAATTGGCTTTCCATCAATTCAACAGTTTGTGCAATATTAAGAACCCGATCGGTGTTTGTCGCTTTCATTACCAGCATAACAGCAGATGACGGGGATGCAACGATACATTGACCGCCCTCTTTAGCCAGTTTCTTTGAAAGGTTAATTAGTAGACCTAATCCAGTACTATCTATATGAGTAATAGCAGAGAGGTCTATGCCGAGCTTGTTTGCCCCTGTTTCTATAGCCTTTTCAAGTGAATGTCTGACATCTATCACTGTTTGCGCCGAAAGGACTCCGGTGAACTTAAAATAGTAGTAGGTGCCACGTTCTTCTGCGTCTATTGATATTACTTGTTCCATGGAAATAAAATACATAAACTATTCTCCCATTGAACAGAGCACTGTTGTGCTTTTATATTATAGTGCTAAAAAAAGTCAAAGTCAGAAAACTAACGAAAGGGTTAAAATGAGCAAGATTGCATCGGTTAAGGCAAGAGAGATTCTCGATTCCAGAGGAAATCCTACAATTGAAGTTGACGTCGTTCTTACTTCCGGCGTTAAGGCTACAGGACTCGTTCCATCCGGCGCTTCTACAGGCGAATACGAAGCGTGCGAACTCCGTGACGGCGACAAAAAACGCTACATGGGAAAAGGTGTTCTTAAAGCAGTAAAAAATACAAATACTGTCCTTGCAAAAGTTCTTAAGGGTAAAGATGTATCTAAACAGCGCGAGCTTGATGCACTTATGATTAAGGCTGACGGTACAGCAAATAAGAGCAAAATAGGCGCAAACGCAATTCTTGGTGCATCAATGGCAATCTGCCGTGCTGCAGCTATCGAAGCAAAAATGCCGCTTTGGAAATATATCGGTAAGCTTCACGGCAATGCGAAGTACAATCTTCCAATTCCTATGGCAAACATCATTAACGGCGGTAAACATGCCGACAACAAGATTGACTTCCAGGAATTCATGATTATGCCTGTTGGCGCAAAGACATTTTCAGACGGTCTTCGCTGGATAACAGAGATATTCCACGCTCTTAAAGGCATTCTTAAGAAAAACAAGCACGTTACTGCTGTAGGAGATGAGGGCGGTTTCGCTCCAAACATCACTAACGACGAAGCTCTTGAAGTTATCATGGAAGCCATTAAGGCAGCCGGCTACAAGCCAGGCAGTCAGATC
Organism: Fibrobacterota bacterium; assembly: GCA_016788315.1. Lineage (GTDB taxonomy): Bacteria > Fibrobacterota > OXYB2-FULL-49-7 > OXYB2-FULL-49-7 > JAEUSG01 > JAEUSG01. The sequence goes on from JAEUSG010000788.1 coordinate 3,984, forward strand.
AAAATAGCTCTTGATTGCGCTTCTTCCGAGCTGTTCGACGAAGGCGGCCGTAAAGGATATAAGTTCTGGAAAACAAATCCGGGCAAACTCTTTACAGCTGATCAGATGATTGATATCTACTCAAAGTGGTGCAAAAAGTATCCAATCATCTCCATCGAAGATGGTCTCGACCAGAACGATTGGGAAGGTTATGTTAAGTTTACAAAAGTACTTGGTAAGAAGGTTCAGATTGTCGGCGACGACTTCTTCGTAACAAACCCTGTCCGTCTTAAGAAGGGTATTGAGATGAAGGCTGCAAATGCAATCCTTATCAAGGTTAACCAGATTGGAACTGTAACTGAGACTCTTGACGCAATCAAGATGGCACAGAAGGCAAAGTACGGCGTTATCTCTTCTCACCGCTCCGGCGAAACAGAAGATTCCTTTATTGCCGACCTTGCTGTTGGTACAGGTGCAGGACAGATCAAGACCGGTTCACTTTCCAGAACAGACCGAGTTGCTAAGTACAATCAGCTTCTTCGCATCGAAGAAGAACTTGGCAAAAAGGCAGTTTACGGAAATAACGATCTAAAGAAGTAATTCTTAAGAAATCAGTAAATTCAAACCGGGGATGGTTGCAGAACCCTCTCCGGTTTTTTTATTTCAATGCATATGATAAAATTTATCGATTCAGGTTATAACGCTTCTCATTATAATATGGCTCTTGATGAGTATCTTCTTCGCAATAGTGAAGGGTTCAATCTCTGTGTCTACGGGTGGTCGGTGCCTGCAATCTCAATTGGCTATGGTCAAAATGCTGCAAATGAGGTGAATATTTCCAAGCTTCAGTCGGAGGGATTTCATCTTGTACGGCGCCTGACTGGTGGTCGGGCAGTGCTGCATGATGTTGAGATTACATATTCTGTTACTGGTGATATCGGTGGTGTTTTTGGAGAAACACTGAACGATACATATTATGCCATCGCACGCGGTCTTAAAGAGACATTAACAGACCTAGGCGTGGATTCTGAAATCTCAAAGGGCAGTGCAAGGGATGTCAGAGAAAAGTCAGGGGCATCACTTCCCTGTTTTGCATCAACATCACGCCACGAGCTGCTTGTCAATAATAGAAAGATTGTCGGCAGTGCTCAACGGCGCGAAAAGAGCCGCTTTTTGCAGCATGGCTCGCTTATACTTCAAAACAGGCTGGATATCACTGAATATCTGAATATTGAGGGAGATAAGAGGGATGAGTACAAGGCAATCCTTGAGAGGGAATCCGTAACTCTTAAAGAGGCTGCCTGTGGAAAAGATTATACCTATTCTGAACTTTCAGCTGCTTTCCGGACAGGGTTTTCAAGAGCATTCGAGATGGAAACTTTAAACATTGAAGGCTGTAATTTAGATTGTAGTGCGCTAAGGGAGCTTGAAAGAAGGTATTTTTCTGAGGAATGGAACAATCCGAAATAGGGAGAAATGTTAAATGTCGCTGCTTCACGAACTTGCTGAAAAAAGAATATTGATACTCGATGGCGCTATGGGGACAATGCTTCAGCGCAAAAAACTCTCTGAAGCGGATTTCAGGGGAGAGCGTTTTGTCAGACATTCCTCAAATCTAAAAGGTAATAATGACATTCTTACAATTACGAAGCCGGAAGTGATTGCTGAAGTTCATAGAGCCTATCTTGACGCAGGTGCCGATATAATTAAAACCAATACCTTTAATTCAAACAGACCTTCACAGGCTGATTATAAAACTGAATCACTGGTTTACGAACTGAATAAAGCTGGTGCAGCTCTAGCGAAAAAATGCACCACGGAAGAAACGGCAAAGAGTGGAAAACCGAAGTTTGTGGCAGGAGTAATGGGCCCCACAAACAAAACGCTCTCTATTTCGCCTGACGTAAATAGACCTGCCTACAGATCTGTAACCTTTAATGAACTTGTTGCAGATTACACTGACGCGGCAAATGGGCTATTTGACGGCGGTGCTGATATATTTCTTATAGAAACTATTTTTGATACGCTGAATGCTAAAGCAGCAATCTACGCACTGAAGGAGCTGGAAGAGAAATCGGGCAAAAAACTGCCCATTATGATTTCCGGAACAGTTACTGATGCGAGCGGTCGCATATTATCCGGTCAGACGGTTAAGGCTTTTCTTATTTCTGTAATGCATGCCAATCCATTCTCTGTCGGCCTCAACTGTGCACTTGGTGCCGCGGCAATGCGTCCACATATAGAAGATATTGCGTCGTTGAATCCTTCGTTGGTAAGCGTCCACCCTAATGCGGGACTGCCAGATGAGTTTGGCCGCTATCTTGAATCTCCAACTGATATGGCTGGTATTATAGCCTCTTTTGCAAAGGATGGACTTCTTAATATTGCGGGAGGATGCTGCGGCTCCTCGCCGGAGCACATTAAAGCAATTGCTGAAGCTCTTAAGAGTATAGAACCTCGAAAGGTGAATGGTTTACCTGTTGCCGGTAAAACTCTTCTTAGCGGCCTGGAGCCGCAGATTATTGATGGTGAATCTCTCTTTGTTAATGTTGGTGAAAGAACAAACGTTACCGGCTCTGCAAAATTCGCAGGGCTGATTAGAGATGGTAAATATGAAGAGGCGGTCGATGTGGCGCGTCAGCAGGTTGAAAACGGCGCCCAGATAATCGACGTAAACATGGATGAAGCGATGCTCGATTCTGTCGCCTCCATGAAGGAGTTTCTGAATCATATTGCATCGGAGCCTTCAATATCCAAAGTACCGGTCATGGTAGATTCGTCGCGTTGGGATGTTATTCTCGCTGGTCTCAAATGCCTGCAGGGAAAGAGCGTTGTGAATTCACTCAGCCTTAAAGAGGGAGAGGCTCAGTTCATCGAACGGGCAAAGGTGCTGAAAAAATTCGGCGCTGCGGCAGTTGTAATGGCATTTGATGAAGCGGGTCAGGCTGATACAGAAGAACGCAAAGTGTCAATTTGCGCGAGAGCGTATAAGCTGCTGACCGAAACCGCCGGATTCAATCCTTCCGACATTATTTTTGATCCGAATGTATTTGCCATTGCTACCGGTTTAGAGGAACATAGAAACTACGGCGCTGATTTCATCAATGCAGTAGAGCGGCTGAAAAAGATGTTTCCGGAATCAAGAACCAGCGGCGGAATAAGCAACGTCTCCTTCTCTTTCAGAGGCAATAATCCTCTCCGCGAAGCAATTCACTCGGTGTTTTTGTATCATGCTGTTAAGGCAGGTCTTACAATGGGAATTGTAAATGCGGGACAGCTTGGCATATATGCTGATGTTGACAAAGATCTTTGTAATCGCATAGAAGATGCTGTTTTTAACAGGAGAGCGGATGCCGCTGACAGATTGCTCGAAGCGGCAGATACCGTGAAAGGCAGTGCAAAGACATCTGCTGATGCTCTGGAATGGCGAAAGGGAACTGTAACTGAAAGAATAGTGCATGCACTCAAAAACGGCATAGACAGATTTATAGAAGAGGATGCATCAAAAGCATTGGAGGAGTTAAAAACACCACTCTCTGTTATTGAGGGACCTCTTATGGCCGGCATGAAGGTTGTCGGCGAGCTTTTCGGCGAAGGTAAGATGTTTCTGCCGCAGGTTATCAAGAGTGCACGTGTAATGAAAAAGGGTGTCGCGTATCTAATTCCTTTTATGAAAACCGGCGAAGAGGGGGAAAGGTCATATCAGGGAACGGTTGTTCTTGCAACTGTTAAGGGCGATGTGCATGATATCGGTAAAAAGATTGTTGAAGTTGTTCTGCAGTGCAACAATTTCAGAGTTGTTGATTTAGGTGTCATGGTGCCGGC
>JAEUSG010000795.1 GCA_016788315.1 Fibrobacterota bacterium
TCTGTTAAGAATACACCTGCCGTTGACTTTTCGTTGGCATCTTGTAAAATGTAGAATTGGCCGCAAGGACTGATTTGGGCTACATTAAAGAAAACATCGTCGAGAACCCATTGTTTGTGTATGTTTTGTGTATTGATATTTCTTATTTCAACAATTGATCGATCGTCAGAAAAGTCCAGGTATTCATCTGGATCTATTGTCTGTTTTAAATATTTTCTCCAGATTAAAAGTGCATATACATTTTTGCATATCGAATAAGAATCCATGCATAAATCATCATCCGAAAGAAATGGGCTTGTTTTACCTGTTTTATAGTTCCAACAGAATATGCCTTTGTGTTCATTTGTCAACACTAAGTCATTATTGAGAAATGCTATATTTTTCTGCATTCCAGGCCCAAGTCTTTTTTTATCTGCCGGTAGATGTGAGACCATGGACCAGTCAGCAGTTTTCCAGGATTTGAGACAACCATCTATATTTGCGGCAACTAGAAAGAGGCCATCGGGTGAAAAGTGGGCACTGCGGACAGTACCGCGGATGCGATTCATTCTTTTGTCTTTCATGGTGTTTAACCTTTCTCTTATGCTATAAAGCTAACATACCTCAACAACTTGCCCCAAAACTGGAAAAACCAGATACATACCCAGACACTTCTTTTTCCCCGCCTTAATAGCCGTCCTTCTGTAGGCATCAAGCTGAGGAGCATATGATTCTGCTTTAACAATGAGTTTATCAGTTTCAGTATCCTGAACGGTTTTATAATCAAATACGGCAAAATCTTCACCGACTTCGATAATGAGGTCTGTTCTTCCGCGAATTATATGACCATTTTCAAAAAGCTGCATTGGAAGTTCGCGCTGCCAGACACAATTTTTCCATTTCGCTGCGATGAATGTTTCGAAGGCAGCGGCCTGTTTAACGAGGTCTGCACCCTTTACATTTTCAGCAACACCCCAGCCGAGTAGGAGCCTGTCAGCGACTTCGACCTTTTGTTCATGGCTCATTTTAGAGGTATCTACAGCCATGTAGGCATGAAAGGCTTCGCCAAGTGAAATAGGATCGAGTTTGCCTTCCACTGGAATAGAGTCTGAGAACTTTATCAACTCACCAACAGTATGTTTGGCAGTATCTTTAATTGAAGAGGGGGAGAGGTAAAGCGGTGGATTTTGGGTATTACGTTCTGAGGCTTCAAACCAGAGCTGTTCAGGAGGTGTTCCTGTTTGCAGTAGATTCTCATCAAAAGATTTAACTCGCCAGCCATTGCCGCCTGTTTTTGGAATTGTTAAGTGGCCTTTATCTATAAGTTGGGAAAGTTTATGGTATGGGTATTTTTTTTCTTCATTCTTGGTTGACACAAATCTATTGCATGTAAATACCAGATAGTCACGCGCTCTTGTGAAGGCAACATACATTAGTCTAAGCTGTTCAGCTTCAATTTCTGAAGTATAACGGCTGCCTTCAGAGTTTTGTTTTACTGCAGAGATAAACGATTGACAAATAGATTTATTGTCATAAGGATAGGGCCATGCAACAATGAGCCGGTTTGCTAACGGGTTATCGGCAGAAAAGGTGCCGTCAGTAATTACCCTGGTGTTAAAAATTCGATTCTCTTTTTCTTCCTTATTAAGTCCGTAAAGGATAACCATCGGCCATTCCAGACCTTTGGAGCGATGCCAGGTTGAAATTCTTACAGCATTTCCGCCGCCGGTGATTGTGAGGTCCAGTTCTTCGTCTTCAAGTGCTTCGAAGAAGAGTTTCATTCCGAAATAGTCGGCCCATTTTGATTCCGTTTGCTGTTGAGCTGTATATTTTTCTGCAAGGTTAATGAGCTGTTCTATGTGGTTGAGAACGGATCTTGAGCTTTTTGTGCGAACACCGTTAATTCGATAAGCACCGCTTATTTCTGCAGCGAATCTAATTGAGTCGGTGAGTGGCATTGATTTGATATGGTTTGCATGCTGAATGATTTTTTCTACTGCCGGATGTTTAAAAAGCTGTTTTTCATTTTCAGAATTCTTTTGCAGGATGGAATCAAACCAATTAGCCCTTTTTGTTTCGATGTCATCGGTATTGGAGCTGTTAAGTACATCTGTAAACCAGATGATTTGTGCTGCGGCTAATGAATCATAGGTATCGTGCATAAGCGCGAGAGCGGCTTTAATAAGGACGATTTCATTCATAAGAAGGAGGCCGGCTGTCCCTATATCGTTTGGTATGCATGCTTCATCCAGTGCAGCGGCAATTTCAGCGCAGTTGTTGTTTGTTGGTGCCAGGATTGCGATATCTTCTGCCCTTATGGGACGCATTGTATTACTTTTTTTATCAAGTACAGGATATTCATCCGGATTTGTGAGTACGGAGAGAATGCCATTGGCAACACTTTTTTTCGGGTTAGCGCTCGCGCTATTTAAACGAAGCATCCAGTTTTCAAGCCAAAAGTTTGACAAGTCGTCTTTACGTGCAGAATCCATATCTGGATAGGAGATGCCGTTATCAGTAAAAGGCTTTTTAAATACGGAATTAAAGAATTCAACAAGTTTAGGGCGGGATCTCCAATTGCGTTTAAGAGGCTCTTCGTTATTCAGAGGCATACTGGTCTGAACCATACGCATGAGCACCGGATCTGCTCCGCGGAAAGCGAATATTGACTGTTTAGGATCGCCAACCCATACAGATTTTCCAATAATCTCATTCATTTTGAGGAATATTGCCAGCTGAATAGGGCTTGTGTCCTGAAATTCGTCGACATATAGCTCTTTTGCTCTTTCCTGTAGTTTATTTGCGACCTCTTTATCTTCAAGAGCTTTCAGCCAAAGAAGTTCCTGATCCGAAAAGTCAATAAAAGTGCCTTCCCCTTTGAGTTCTTTATATTTTCCAAGTGCAGCAGCGGCTACGTCGAATAAAAGACGTATATAACCGGAAATATCATCATGGAATTCTTTCCAGATGTAATGATTGTTTGCGGCTTCAATTAGTTTGTCCATGGAGGAGATCAGTTCTTTTGCAGGTGCAATTTTTGTTACAGCAAGGATATCGTACCAGACAATTTCTGAAGGTTTTTCGAGCTGCTGTAAAGCATTTTCTAATGAATCAATTGCCCCTTTAGTATTTTTCTGAAATTTTACTTCCTGGGCAGATCGTAATACTTTTAGTGCACTATTGAGCAGTGCTTTAAAATTGTCAATCTGCCCGATTACGGGATTTATTCCTTCAAAAAGCATTCTTATACTGGCTTCTGCACTTGCAGCAAATTTATCAGAACTGATGTTGTTCGATTCTGCACTATCTACAACCATTTTAACCTGATCTTTCCAGTCTCTGCCGGAAATATGGTCTTTAATTTTAAATCGGTAGCTGTAATCATCCATAGTTTGTGATATAGATTCGGTTAATGATAATGAGAGTGCCTGTTTGAAGAGAAGTTTAGACTGCATTTCGTCAATAACATTCTGTTTTACTGCGCACCCCAGATTAAATGCATTTTCGCGTATGAGTGAATCACAAACGGAGTTTACAGTTCCCATGATAGATTGACGTATGAGATGAGCGGCTTTTCTTTGGCCGGTTTCGATAAGTTTTGATGCTACACGATCTTTAAGTTCCTGTGCAGCTTTTTTTGTAAAGGTTGTTAATAGAAGCCCATCCGGCGTTACGGTATTGCTTTGTATTGATTTGTATATACGTTCTGTAAGAGTATAGGTTTTACCTGTTCCGGCGCTGGCATCTATAATTGAGATTGCTGTTTTCATTATTCTTCACCTTTCTTTTCAGAACGGGAACAGAAAATCTTGTAGTCACAGTATTTGCAGTCGGAGGCATATTGTTTATCACCGGATCGTTTCTTCAGCCGGGTTTCATCGGGCAGACCGATTTCTACAAATCCGTTTTTAAGATTAGTGAGATTAGCTTTTGCAGTTGAGCAGATATCGTTCCATTGTTCTTCTGCGTTCTGATCGCAATTGATTAAAGAGGCACCTTTAAAAATATCTGCATAAGAGGCGTCTGCGAGCATTGTACCATTATTGATTATAAAGAAAGCAACCGGAGGCATTTCTGTAAGTTCAGAGGTTTTTTGGACTAGTTTACTGTATTGCGAGAGCTGAACTGCGCGGCCTTTTTTTATAAGTGATATCTTTTTTGTTTTTCCGCCCAGTTTGAGATCTATAACCACCTTTACTTCAGGATTGTCTTTACGTACCATTACAATATCCGGTTTACCATGAGCATCGCCATATTCCAGGACACATTTAATATCATCTTCAGAGGAGTCAAATTTTAAGTTTGAAGCAATCAGAATATTGCAAAACGCTCTGCCTGCTCTTAATACAAGGGATCTGGCTTCTTCGCAGACAACCTTCTCTTCAGGAAGGAAAAAAGTACCGTAGACTTTTGGTCCGATTTCATCAAAAAAAGCGGAGAGTTCTTTTTCAATATCAGCACAATCTGACGGATCTTTATGCTTCTTTAGAAAGGCCTCGATTACTTCATGACAAAGAGTACCTGTAATTGTGAAATCCTGTGCTGCGCTATATTTTGCTGAACCTCTGATTTGAGCAGCTCTTTCAAGAGACCAGCGGAAAGGACAGTACAAGAGTATTTCCAAGCCTGTTGCTGATTCCGGTTTTGACGGTACAACAGAACCGCTGATCTTCCATGAGTCGCTCTCTGTGTTGGTATCCGCGAGGGTGAATTGTTTCAGCAAATTATGATCACAAATGGACTTTATTATGTTTTTTGTCTCATTTTCTGCAGCGTTGAATGTTTCAAAGTCAACAGAGTCTATTTCAAGGCGTAAACTATTGCTGAATGGAATGGATAGCTCATGCCAAATCGGGTGTACGCCGTCAGGTTCTCCGGCTGATATTTCACTTGTTATAAGTATCAGCCGTTTGCCAGCTGATAATGCCGCTCTGCGCCATTCATCGGCGGCGGCCAGTATTCTGGTTTCAGCGGGGATAAATGAAACTCCGTTTTTATTGAGCTCAGCTTCCTCTTCATTGTTCCAGAACTTCTCCGGTTCGCTGCTGACAGAGCTTCTGTTTGCGGCCCAATAAATTACGCAGTCGTATTGTGCTGCCAGTGCATTTGGAGATGCGGCAATTCGAACACTGTTTATTTCCGCAGGTGAGTCACAGCTTCCCGCTGTTGACAGTACTAACTCACTGACAACTTTAAGAGCATCCTTTTTTGTAAATATTGTTTTCTGGTGTCGGTTAAAAATGGCAGCAGCAGCTTTTGCATATTGGAAGCAACTTTGATATTCTGCGGAAAGTTCTTCATTATTTTTTTCATAACCGAATGACTGCTTATTTGCCCAGTCAGCAATCTTTTTGCAGATATCCGCAATTTGACCTCCATTTTCCGGCGGAATTCCGGTAAACAGAGGGTCAACCCAAAGGGCCTTTTTCTCTGCTGCTTCTACGTCTGTGCCTTCCAGAATTTTATCCCATTTCAGTCCGGTTATAGACGGTTTATCGGCTAGCGCTTTTGCAACTCTTGATGCCGTAATTCCGGGTAGCGGGCAAAGCGAATTTAAGAGCCAGGATTGAAAATCCAGGGGATGACATGGCTGCCAGAAAAGCGAGAGGTACTGGGAAAGATATGCAGCAGACTCATTGGTTGATTTACTGCTGGAATGGCCTGTTAGTGAAAGTGCAGAGCGGGAGAGTGATTCGTCGAGATAATCATTCCAATCCTTTGCGATTAAAGCAACGGAGTCGCCAAAATCCTCTTTTG
>JAEUSG010000162.1 GCA_016788315.1 Fibrobacterota bacterium
GAAAGGCAGACATTGCCTTTGTACCCGCTCTCTGGTGTCGTGAAGATGCAGGCGAAGGAATTAAACTGGATAAAGACGCTGAGGTTAAGCTCGTAAACTCTGTTGTCACAACCAGAGCCATTGAAAACCAGATGCATGTCGCCTTTATTAACGGCGCCGGTCAGTTTACGGTAAATGGTAAAACCGGACACCTTATAGGCAGAACGCAACTCTCCTCACCTTTCCTTGGAAGTGTCGGCAGAGTAAACAGCAACAGCGAGAGCGTACTTTACACTACGGCTGACATGTCAATTCTGCCGGTCGCTGAAAGCGCTTACAGAATTCGTGAGGATCTTGCTATTTAACTAATGTCATCCGTTTAGACTGAGTAAACAGCTTCCTGCCTTTTGAATCAGATACTGTTATCCTGTAAATATAGACACCCGTTCCGCAAAGAGAACCGTTACTATTTCGGCCGTTCCACATTACATTGTATCGTCCCGTTCGGGCGGCAGAATTGTGCAGCTGTTTTATCAGCTTTCCTCTGATATCATAAACATCAAGTACAACCCTGCTGCCGGCGAAGCCCTTGTTCTCTGGATCCCGAGGAAGCTGGAAATTTACCATTGTCACCGGATTAAACGGGTTCGGATAGTTGCCTGAAATTGCAAAAGAAGCAGGAGCTTTACCAGCACTGCTATTTCTTGCAACAAAAGCGCTGTCTCCAACAATTACTGGGTATTCTTTTTCAGAAATCGCATTCATATTGTCGGAGAAGAGTGCCTCGTTACCTGTAATATCTACAGAGTAACCTGCTTCCGGAACATCAAGAACAGCCTTAATTCCTTCAGGAAATACAAATGTATTTCTGAAATCTATTCTTACACCTTTAGGTGTTGAAGAATTGTTGGATACATGCAATTTCCAGATCCATCCATCTCCACCCCGTTTCTTATAGGACATGGATTGCAATGCACCACCTTCAATTAGTCCTGCATATGGAGCATCGGGAAATGACAAATCAGAAAAGGAGATATTTTCTGAAGCTGTACCGATAGCATTCATAGCATCTGTGCCTGTAATCTGACCCTGTTCATTGATCATCGAAACTGAAAAAGGCATGCGCCAATCAATTTCTGCAGAGACCTTAGCGGATGCACGCCGATATGCATAATTACCATTGTCAGTAATAGGAGCAACTATCTCTTCATTGGGATAGAGATACAAGAGTACACCATCACCATAGCCTTTGACAGCCCTTAGTCTGAACGAATCTGCAAGAGCCGGTACAGGATTAAGAAGTTGGAATGTATTATTTCGAAGCACCCACATACGATCGTACAACGAAGCCTTGCCCGTGCCCGTATCAATACGGGATGCGGCGACAATTGCCGATTGTTTTACAGAACCCATAAACGGCAGTGATACCAACCTCCAACCGCCGGCGGTTCCGCCATTTGCAAGAACAAAGCCACGATTATTTTTTACTGCCGGCAGTTTACATGCCCCGGTCTTAAACGAGAGGCTGATATCGGCATCTTTTCGCACCAAAGCGATAAAAGCGCTTCCTGCCCCGGCTTTAAAACCAAAATCAGAACTTGAATATTCTTTAAATGTATTTCCATCAAGCCTGTGTATTCTAATTCTATCGCGATTATATTCTCCTGCAAGCTCAGGAATAATGTCAAGAATAGTCGCGAATTCATTTAGGTTTGCAGTAAGAGATATTATCTGCCATGCAGGCCTTAGCGGAGTATAGACACCTGTAAGACTGTCAAGTGCGACAGATGCACTGTTCTGAAGAGTTCTGGTGCGGCCGTCGTTAACCCAGAGTGCCATATGTACACCTGCAACGCCTATCTTATCTTTATTTGCACGCAATATAGAAGTTACATCAAAAGTTAATTCTGAGATAGTGTCATTGCTAAGCGAATTGGTTGTTGTATCCCAAAGTAAAGTATCACCAAATGATGCCGATGGTCTGTAGGTAAAGAGACGAACTCCGGCATTCAGTCTGATATTGTTATCTCTGACTCTGAGACGGATTGATCCGGAGTCCCCTTTGTCGGAGAGATACAAACCCGTGGAGACAGTATCAATATATGGAGCCCTTAGATCACGAAGAGCTACAATAAAGAAGGTGTCCTCCTGCTGCGCTGATGCTGTTGTTGTACTATTCCAATACTTAACCGGAGCAAGATTTTCAACCTTGATAATTTTTCCACCGCTATCAATAATGGTTGACAACTCTTCAAGCCCATATCCGCTTGTATATCTGTAAAGTCTAATTGAAGTATCTGCAGATTGCTGTCTGAAGGAGAGATTTATGCCAGTGTTATAGAAAGGCATTGTTCCTTGCGAAGCAGCCCTTAATTCGGAAATAAAATAGTATGTTTCCGGTTTTGTACGTACAAAACCTCTATTCCGGAGAACAACAGAATCAAGTGGTTCAGACAGTAGACCTATTGTAAGATATCCGTAATTCAATGGGACGGAATTGAGTGCAGTAACAGGAACATTTACGGCCAATGCACCATTGTCAAAATATTTTGTACCGACATTGTAAAGAGAGTCCTTAAAGGGCAGTCTGACAGACTGAAAGTCCTCCCATGAAGTATCAATTTTGTTGCCCAGGGAATCTGCAAGACGTATGAATATTCTGTTAACGCCCGCAGTATCAACAGTGATTAAAGAATCTGTTAAGGTGATTATTTTATAGGGAAGAGCATTTTCAGTTTTCCAGCTTAAAGTGGAGAAATCTCTATTTACAGAAGTTGCCTTAACAACCATTCTTCGCGTAGAACGATTATAGTTTATGGATATAAGCGATCTGCCTGGTGCCTTATTGTCGATGATATTTGATAATATATACACAGTATCGGGGTGCAGCTGTGTAACCGGCCTCAAATCGGAAAGAGATAGAGAGATGGAGATTCTGACAGAATCACTGCCTCTTATCTTATTCCATACACTGGACGGCAGACGATTGATATGTACATAAGAGGTGCAAATTCTGCCGGAAACTACTGTATCTGTTGCTAAACGCAAATGAGATCCTGTTCTAATCGCCGCTGCTGGAAACTCTGAGAACGATGTCGAACCATCGGTATTATACGCTGTCCTTATCTGCAGATCACGTTCCGTACTGTCAAAGGGCGAAACAATAATTCTTAACACAGTATCAGAAATCTGCTTGAGTTCACCGATTTCAAGGCGCGGCTTATCAATTTTATATCTTATAGGACCTTTGTATGAGGCGCTACCCGGAAACTGAAAACGTTCTACAGAAGGCCAGAATGTTATATAATGGTTTTTATCATCAAAACGGGTAAGACGCTCTGAAAATAGAGCTGTTGCTGCTTCAACACATCTTACTATTCTTCCCGAACCTGAAACCTCTGAAGATGGCATTGCACCCGTGTAAGCGCTGTCGGCCTGTACAACAAATGTAAGGAATTTAATCTGTGAATCCGCTTTCCACAACTTTGTATCGGCATTAATTAGATTCGTCCAATCTATTATTACACGCTCATTGTCAGGCAGCGATATTTTTATAAGAGAGTCATGAAAACCAGGCACTTCAAGACGGCAAAGAGAAACGGAAAGAGAGTCTGTCCTGGCCTGATTACCGATGGAATCTGAAGTACTCATTGCGAAATAATAATCTTTGCCTGGATCAAGATCCGTTATAAGTATGCTGTCAACTGGTCTCTGAATGCTTATTCTACCGCTGTCGCGATATGGTCTACTCAGAGTAGGTGCAAGGAAAAAATCGGGACCGCTGTTGTTCCAATCCAGCAGCAGCGAAAGTTTGTCATTTTCTGAATACTGTGCAGCATAAAACAAAGGAGGATCTATCCGCCACGAGACACGTACGGTTCTGGAATCAACCACACGCGTTCTCACTTCCAATGGAAGCTTCGAAGGCCCCAGAGTATCAATACCACGAGGAGTTGTAATAGTGTCCCATATGCAGAGCTTTGACCATACGCCATCTGAATTTCTCGCAAAAGCAGCTATAACATACTTCGTCTGTTCTTGAAGAACAACCGGAACGGTATCACGTCTGCTATATGCAAGCGAAAGTGGTTCAAAGCTTGCGAAACCTGGTGCACTTACTTTTGCAGGAACATCGTCATAGCCTGAAAACTGTTTGTACAAAAAACGGACAGCAGCAGGTATAGACCCGGATGCAACTCTCCAGTCTATAGCAACGCGGACAGGATTCCCAAGACCGCCTTGAGGCACAAGCCGGGTTATTGAAAGGTTATTTGCCGGATAACTCCACGCCCTTATAGAGGCCATAGCGTGCGAAGCTGAGCTGCTGAATCTGTTCGGATATACAGAAGAAAGGGAAGATACTGTAAAAGCGGTAAACCGGTATTCTGCTCCAAGTAAAACGGGTGAAAGCTTAAAACTGTCTGTGAGTAATGAAGTAACACTAATCAGCTTAGCCAAACTGCCGTCTGCGGGACCTGACGGATAAATTCCATCGGTTCTGTATCGTATCACAACTTGCTTTACAGGCATAGTTATGCCGTTAACCGGATCTGTAAACTGAAGTGATGACAATTTATATTTGATTGCCAATGTATCCGGCATTGAGGTATACGCAACACTTAGAGAACACAGGTTAGGAGTTTGTGCAATTGTGGATGAATCAAATGGTGTTTTCAGGTAAAAAGTACTTCTTGCAGAATCAACCGCTCCCCTGTTGCCGATTGTGTTAATAGGAGCAAATGACACATAATAATTTGTATTATGCGTAAGCCCGTCAATTATCAATGGGCTTGATGCACCGGAATCAAACTGTATAAAAGGTGTTGCGGTGTCAATATGCCCCTGCGCCGGCATAGCGGAGGTGAGCCATACTCCGAATTTAACAACAGTGTCTCTGAATGTTATGCCTGTCTTGTTAAATGCTGCAGGATTCCAATTTAACGTAACACGATTATAATCAAGTACTACCGGGTTCCATCCTGTATCATTCACTGGACGAACAGGATCCATTCTTGTCCACCCCGTTGCGGTTCGCATACTCAATGTATCCCAGTTATATGCGGAATCGCGAACTGCAAATGAAAGGGAATACCTCTTTCCATGTCCATCCCTATATGAACCTGCAAGCAGCGGATATACAATTCCGTCAAAGGTATCTTCCGGCATTGTTACGAGAGGTATATCCGTATAACCAACATCTTTCGATGGAAACTGAAAGTCGGTATAGGGGCTGTTTTCTGACCAGTAAACACGCACACCACCAGTAAAGCGATCGCCAGCCGGAAGAGAATTAAGACCTCTTATCTTGAAAGCAATCTGTGTATAAGGCTGATAAGGTGAAGTATCGGCAGAGAATGTCAGTGCAGAACCATCCGGAAATAATGTATCAGCAGCAGCAGGTGTTCTAAGTGTACATACGTTTGCCGGTATTGCAATTCGTGACCAGTACCCGCGTGTGTTACTTACCGCTATCGAAACAAAATATTTTGTAGAATGTTTAAGACCAGTTATAACAAAAGAACGTGAAGCGCTGTCTGTTCCTGCATTTACATATCTAGCATTAGTTGAATCATATCCATTTTGTACATATCCGGTTGTTGACAAAATCAGCTTTACCTTTGTTCGTTCAATATTTGGCGCCAGAGAATTAATATTCCCGACAGTTATCTTTGCAGTACTGTAATACAAAGCATCTCCGCTGACAGACAAAGGATTCAAGGGCCTGGATGCTGTTCTGAATCTGTACACATTTGCAGAAGAGGCATAATTTCCGTTGCTGTCTCTTGGAGCCACACCTACATAGTAAACCGAACCTGTATCCAGTCCTGACAAAAGAGCAGTTGTTCCTCCCGCCAGTTCCGGAAGAGAAAGAGCGGTACCGGGTATATACAGTGCATGCTGAGAGGACAGCAGCACAGAATCTGCTGATGAATTCATCTTCCTGACCCAGAAAAGCACACTATCAACGTCAGAACCGAAAAGCGCAGCCCACCCCGATGCGTTTACAGTAATCGTAGTAAGCGAAGTATCGGCAACATTCAAACTAATCGGATTAAAAGGTTCGTCTGAATCATACCAGACCGACTTTACCGTACCTGCAGATATACCTGCCATCCACCGTTTTCCCTCTTCAAAGACAAAAGGTGAAACGGTAGTATATATGCGTGTAGTTAAACCATCAGGGAGCGGCAGATAAATTGTTCCTGAAAGTGCCGATTTGGGAAGAATGGTATCATCAGCACTTTGTGAAAAAGGATCCAGAATCTGCTCTGCACCATAAAAGAGCCTGACAGAATCAACTTTTCCTGAAAGGGCTCCTGCTCCTGTAAATGTAACTCCGATTCTCCTATTTGATGCCGGATTGAACGTTGGATAAGCAACAAGTGTATTTCTAACCGATGTTCTAGCTGAGTCGATACTGAGAGATGTACACCAGTTGCCGGAAGAATCTTTTACTGCTACACCAACAAAATATCTGGTTCCTTCGGCAAGGGATGAAAAGGTAATTGGAGATGAAAGAAGAGCTTCTGCACGGGTCAAAGTATCTACCGGCACAAGCAGCTTGTAAGAACTTTGCAAATAACTGCTGTTAGTACCTAAGTAAATGTAAACTGAAGCAACGTCCTGCGAAACGAACTGAGCTTCTGTCAATCGTGCCACTATTGTGTCGGCAGAGGATGATGAAATCACAACTCTTGCATTCTGCGGTTCCGCGTAATCGCCAGTTATATGAGCACTCTTATTTGCAGCTTGGATGTCGCCATACAGTATAGCGCCATTAACGACAGCCCTTTCATTGACTGCAAAATAATAGGGAGTCTCTCCCTCCATATTACTGAAAGAGATGACACTATCAGCAATTAACGACGAAAGAGAGAGTGAAAGCTTCAGCTGAGCCGGATCATAGCTCCTGGGGCTGAAAAGCGATGCATCAGATCTGTAAAAAATTCTAACAGTGTCAACCAATAATGAATTAAGATTTCTGTGTCCATGAACTGTAACATTCAATATTCCATTCGTTCCAGACTCTTCAACAGTAAGAGAGAGAGGGTTTACTGGCTTTGTATATCTGGACACAATAGCCATGTTTGAAGACCAGTTTCCCATTCTGTCGCGCATAGCTACACCTATCCAGGTCCTCGTCATTTCTGCTAAACCCGATACAGAGTTGCT
>JAEUSG010000805.1 GCA_016788315.1 Fibrobacterota bacterium
TTCTTAAAATATTTGAATCTTTAGATAAGAATCAAAAGAGCTCTCTTCTTGATTTAGTGGAAATTCAGGAAACCCAATCCACTGAGACTTACTACCTGCGCCACTTGAAGAAAGATGCTGGAAATATAAGCTTGGAATCTATTTTGGAAGAGGTCAAAAAAGTCAGCCGTATTTTGGAGGTTGGCTTGCCAAGATCCTTATTTAACAAGATTCCCCATCGTATTCTTGAAAAATACAAAACTCGTATTATGACCGAAAGACCGAGTGAAATCCGCGACCATAAGAATTCCATGAAACACGCAACGTTGTCTATGTTTTGCTGCGTGAGGGGCCAAGAGATTAAGGACAACCTGGTTGATTTATTAATTCAGGTTATTCATAAAATTGGAAAAAATTCTGAGAATAAGGTCAACAAAAAGCTTGTTACTGAATTGAAAAAAGTGAATGGAAAGCAGAACATTCTTCTTGATTTAGCCCGTGTAACAGTTGCAAATCCAGAGGGTATCGTCAAAGACGTTGTGTATCCTGTCGTCAAGAAAGAAACTCTTCAAGAGATTATCAAGGAATCTCAATTAACAAGGGGATATAAGGAACAGGTTTATACGTTTATGCGTGCTTCTTACAGCAGTCATTATCGAAGAATGTTGTCTCCCATTCTAGAAACCATATCTTTTCAGTCAAACAACACCCTTCATCAACCCGTTTTAAAGGCAGTAAAAGTCTTGAAGAAATATCTGGGCAGCACAGCCATTTATTATCCGGCCAACCAAAATATTCCAATCAAAGGTGTTATCAAACCTGGGTGGAAAGATATCATCGTAGAAAAACTTGAGCGAAATGATGAAGGTGATAAGCAAGAGCGAGTCAATAGAATAAACTATGAAATTGCTGTTTTAAAGGCACTACGAGAAGGTCTGCGGTGCAAGGAAATTTGGGTAGAAGGGGCTAAACGTTATCGTAATCCTGACGAAGATCTTCCTACTGACTTTGAAGAAAGGAGAGAGGAACACTATTTAGCTTTAAAACAACCCCAGGAAGCAGAAAAGTTTATCTCAAAACTTCAGCACGAAATGAGGGGTGCCCTTACCATGTTCAACAATGGAATCCCAAAAAATACAAAGGTCAAAATATTGGCAAAGAAAGGGGGATATATCTCTTTGTCCCCCTTGGATGCGCAAGCTCCTCCCCCCAATTTAGAAGCCATTAAAAAACAAGTTTTTGAAAGATGGCCAACAGTTGGCTTATTGGATATTTTAAAGGAAACAAATTTTAGAACAAGTTTTACATCTGTTTTTGCTAGTACGGCGAGTCGTGAATATCTTGATGAAGACCAGCTGATTAAACGTTTATTACTTTGTATTTTTGCCTATGGTACCAACACAGGCCTCAAAAGAATTTCTTCCAGTAATCCAGAAATAACTTATGAAGAGTTGCGTCACATTCGGCGCCGATATTTTACAAAGACGAATTTAAGGGCGGCAATTGCTGAAGTTGTCAATGCCATTTTAAGGGAACGTGATGAAAAAGTCTTTGGACAAGCAACGACTTCTGTATCCTCCGATTCCAAGAAGTTTGGAGTTTGGGATCAAAACCTTCTGACTGAATGGCATATACGGTATAGAGGTCGTGGTGTAATGATCTATTGGCATATTGATAAAAAATCCGTTCTCATTTTTTCTCAATTAAAAAGCTGCTCTTCATCGGAAGTCTCCTCTATGATTGAAGGCGTTTTGCGGCATTGTACGGATATGGAAATCAAAAAGAGCTATGTAGATAGCCATGGACAAAGTGCCATTGGGTTTGCCTTTTCTTATATGCTGGGGTTTGATCTCTTGCCTCGCATCAAAGCCATTCATAAAGAAAAACTTTATCGTCCGGAGTCTGGAAAACCAGAGGAGTATCCCCATCTCCAAAATATTCTCACAAGACCAATTCGCTGGAACTTAATCCAAGAACAATATGATCAGATTGTTAAATTTACAACGGCTCTTCGTTTAGGAACAGCGGATGCAGAATCAATTTTAAGGCGCTTCACCAGTAACAATGCACAACACCCTGTCTATCAAGCGCTGATGGAGTTGGGAAAGGCTGTTAAAACCATCTTCCTGTGCCGTTATTTAGACTCTGAAGAGCTTCGTCAGGAGGTTCAAGAAGGACTTAATGTTGTTGAGTCCTCTAACAGTGTGAATGACTTCATTTTGTATGGGAAGGCCGGCGAAATATCTACCAATCGCCGAGAAGACCAGGAATTGACAATGCTTTGTCTTCACCTACTTCAAAACAGTTTGGTGTACATCAACACCCTTATGCTGCAATCCATTCTTTCCCATCCTCAATGGGAGGATAAATTAAAAAGGGAAGATAAACGAGCTATTACGGCCTTATTTTATGAGCATATAAATCCATATGGCTTGCTTCTCCTTGATCTGAATCAACGAATTTCATTAGACAAATTTAAGGTAGCCAATGACCAAAGAATCGCGGACGCCGCCTAGCAAAATAGCTAAGCAGTTGATAAAATATTTAAGACCACAACGCCCGGATTATAATTATTTGAGGGATCTGTTTCGTCATTTGCGAAAAGAGCTTGATATCTCCGTGACGACAACT
>JAEUSG010000810.1 GCA_016788315.1 Fibrobacterota bacterium
AAATTGGTCGAAAGCTACATTCCATACTACAAGCAAATACAAAAAGAATTTTCAGAACATCAAAAGCAACTTCCTTGGTGGCTATCATAGGATCTATCAACTATAATTGATGTTTAAAGTAAAAATATGATATTAATATCCTGGTTTTGTGATCTAGATCACATCAGAGAACAGAAATATTCTGTTATTTTCTGGATATAACTAAAAAAGGAGTTTTGTATGGTTATCGTTCTATTGTTTCTATTGATCTCTGGTGCTGTAGCTCAAGTACCATATCCATTTGTTGATGGATTCGAAAGCGGAACAATAAGCAGCAACTGGACAATTGGTTCAGGCACTTATACAAGATCGGTAACTACAGCGACAAAAGTAAGTGGAAACTATTCACTTACCCAAAGCGGTGGCAGCTCTACTCACGACAACGGTCTCTCTCTGTCATACCCATCCGGAATTAAACCGGAGAACATATCCTTTTCAGTACGTGCCGGCAATACAACAAGTGCCTCTACCTATTTTGTGCTGAAGAATGGCTCCTCATATGTGATTTTCTTCTATATGAGCGAAACAGGATATATGTATGTCAACAGTTCAACATACGCATCAAAGACTTATCTTGCCAACACATGGTACAATGTAAGAATGAAGATAAATTGGACAAACTATACACTGGATGTTTACATTGACAATGTGCTTACATATACCAATGTGCCGTTTTTAACACAGTTAGCTGTAACAAAGGTATGTCTCTACAATTATCACACTCTTGCTCAAGCCTGGTACGACGACATTGCAATCGGAACCTCTGCCATCGACTCAACCAAGATCATCTCACTCTTACCTGTTTCATCTCCGACATTCAACAGACGGCCCATACTCCGCTGGAATACAAATGATTCTGTAACAACTTATAAGATCACAGCAGATCTCTCAAACTCATTCTCAACCCCGCTTTTTACAATACCAATAACGGATACATTTTATCAGCCCACAGTCAACTTTCCCTTCGACACAATCTACTGGAAAGTTGAGAGCATGACAGACAATAGATTTACATCAGGGGTATCAAGTTTCATTGTTGCTGACTCTGTACAGCCTGTTTTGTCGGCAACGCCACTCTCACTCAAATCGACATCAGGAGACACATCATCACACACACTTTCAATATGCAACTCCACGGGAAAAAAAGATCTTTCCTACACGTTCTATGGTCTTAGAGACTCCTCAAATATATTAGTCTGGTCATATGTCGGTTCGACCTCATCAACACGTTATATCAACCTTACAAATGCCATTCGTCAGTATAATTCAAAAGTTGCTATTTCGACATTTTCTTCGCTGGATTCATCTGCACTAAGAACTGCTCTTGCCAATAAAGATGTTTTCCTTCTTCCTTATCCAGATCTTTATACACCGACGACAATTCATGGACAAACTTTTAAGAAGGTACTTTCTGATTTCACAAACAGAGGCGGAACAATAGTTAGTATATATGCAGGTTCATATGCCAATTTCTTTACCGGTGCTGAACTTGTATCCCTGACTTACTACTCATACACCAGTTCATCCTATGCTGCACAAATCAAATCACTGTCTCATCCCCTGTTTAGCAACGTAACTTCTTTATCAACCGTTTATTACACCTCCTACTTTTCGGCCGCAACTGCCGACACAGCTTTTATCCTTGCTAAGTATAGCTCTTACGGAATAGTGCTTGAAAAGCAGATAAATCAGGGTAAAGTTGTTTTACTTGGTTCTGACTTCTACACCCCAGACAGCAGTTGGTCAAAACTTATTGGCAATGCAACGAAACCGACCCTAAACAGCCTGCCTACCTGGTTGAAACTTTCAACAGATTCTGGAACCGTTGCAATTGGCGCCTGCTCAGCTGTTACCGTAAAATTCAATCCAACTCTCATGAAAAATGGAACATATACAACAAACGTAGGTATCTGGCACAACTCGCCAACTGTTATAAATCCATTTTATATTCCTTGCACTCTGATTGTCCCGCAGCCCACAATGTCAATATCAAAGACATCGCTGAATTCGAGTGTAAACACAGGTGACTCTGTAGCACATTCACTTTCTCTAACAAACACAGGTCTTTCCCGTCTTGAGTTCTCTGCAACTACAAATGCTTCCTGGATTCACCTGGCCAATTCTAACGGTTCAATGTCCAAAGACAGCACATTCAACATTTCTGTCAGGCTGACAGCAGCATCTATGATTTATAACGGCAAGTATGTGGATTCCGTAAGAATTACTCATAATGCCTCAAACCTGCCAAGCCCTATTACTGTTCGCTGTTCCTTAACTGTAATTTCTAACATTCCGACACTCATAAATTACACACCGGATCCAACCAGTGATAGAAAGCCTCTTCTTCGCTGGCATAATGTTGCTACTGCGGAAAGCTATACGATACAGATATCAACCGCAGCCTCTTTTGCCTCTCCAATGCTGGTCCAGCCAACAGCAGATACATTCTACCTGCCAGTTGTAAACCTACCAATAGGAAAAATTCACTGGCGGGTCAAGTCGGATCTGAATACAACATACTCACTTGCCGATTCTTTCCTAATCCAGACAGATTCCATACCTACAATCATATTGGTCAGCCC
Source organism: Fibrobacterota bacterium (assembly GCA_016788315.1). GTDB lineage: Bacteria > Fibrobacterota > OXYB2-FULL-49-7 > OXYB2-FULL-49-7 > JAEUSG01 > JAEUSG01. The sequence continues at coordinate 2,622 of JAEUSG010000810.1, forward strand.
AGACACGATAACCAACAGACGTCCGACGCTCACATGGAAAAGCGCTAAAGGGGCTTCAGTTTATCAGATACAAATTGACACAGCAGGAACATTTACTACACCGTGGTTGTCTGCTCCAGTAGGCGACACCTTCTTTACTCCTCCTGTTAATCTCCCCCTTTCTAAAATTTGCTGGAGAATCAGTAATACAGATTACAGCGCTAACGCTTATTCTGCCGTAGACACTTTCTTTGTCCGAGCGATTGTAAGTGTTGAGAATGAACTTT
>JAEUSG010000034.1 GCA_016788315.1 Fibrobacterota bacterium
GATGACGCCTACCTGACAACAGTTACCCTAATAATACCTGCGCATAATGAAGAGTACTGCATTGAGAATAAGATTCGAAACGCACTTGAACTGGACTACCCAGCAGATAAACTGGAGATTATTGTTGCCTCCGACTGTTCAAACGACAATACGGTGAAAATAGCCGGGAGCATAGATTCAAGAATAAAAGTTATGGATTACAGAGAGCGCGGCGGTAAAATGCGGGCAGTTAACCGTACCGTGAAAATTGCAACAGGAGAAATTGTCGTATTTACAGATGCAAATGCCTCTTATGCAAGCTACACTATTAGACAGCTGATAAAACATTTTGCAGACCCAAAGGTCGGCTGTGTCGGCGGAGCTAAAATCATCAGAAACCATCCTTCTGCAATAAACTCTACCGGTATGGGTGAGGGTAAATACTGGAAATATGAGTCATCACTTAAAACTGCTGAATCAATGAGCGGCTCATGCGTCGGTGTTGATGGATCGGTATACGCAGTCCGACGGGAGATATACCCATTTCCGCCTGATGATATAATAATAATGGATGACCTAGCGGTTTCTCTTATGCTTATTGAAAAGGGTTATGAATGTATTTTTGAGCCTAATGCACGTGCTTTTGAAGAGAGTGCCGTCAAGGTTGAGGATGAGTTTTTCAGAAAATCACGTATTTTCGCAGGCGCGCTCTCTCTTTTTGTAGCCATGCCAAAGCTGATGTTTACATCAATATTTCCCAAACTTCTTTCACATAAAATTTTGAGATGGCTTACCTTTGTTTTCCAGGTAACTTTTTTTATAGCCTCTTTTGCTCTAAGACAAGAAGCGCTGGTCAGGCCGATTTTCGGTCTGCAGGTTGTCTTCTATGGATGTGTTGCGGCCGGTTTTATACTTAACAGAATGAACATAAGGATTCCAATTTTCCACGCACCCTATTACTTCACAATGACAACACTGGCTCAAATATGGGGCATTGTTCACTATCTGCGGTACGCACGGCAGGCAACCTGGGAACGAAGGCGATAGTGTCTATTATATACCGCGGATAGCTGAAATAGCCCAGTAGCTCAATGCAGCGCAGGCAGCAGTCGCAGGAATTGTAATCACCCATGCCCAGATGATTCGACGTGCAGTTACCCAGCGTACTTTGCCAACCTGCTCAACCGCACCGACGCCCATAATAGAACCGGATATGACATGAGTTGTCGAAACCGGTATACCAAAATGAGCAGTTCCCATAAGCACTATTGCTGCCGCCGATTCTGCGCAGAAACCCTCTTGAGGCCTTATTTTTGTAATACGTGTTCCCATTGTCTTTACAATTCGCCAGCCGCCGCAAGCTGTACCGAGGCCGATTGCTACATAACATGCAAGTGCAACCCATCCTGGGATTTCCATGCTTGCTGTTACACCGCCTGAAAAAAGGGCAAGAGTAATAATACCCATTGTTTTTTGTGCGTCATTAGTTCCGTGACCAATACTGTACCATGTGGCAGATATAAGCTGCATTTTTTTGAACAAAGAACCGGCACGGACTGGAGTGAGTTTACGAAAAGCGTTCATTATGATTATAGAGAATAGCGACGACGCAAGAAAACCGACCAGAGGAGCGACAATAATGAAGAGGAAAATAGGAGCAACACCAGACACGGCAAGCTTTCCACTTTTAAAGCCGATGGAGCCTATCTGTACCATTCCAAACCCAGCGGCGGCTATTCCGGCACCAACCATGCCGCCAATGAGCGCATGACTGCTGCTTGTAGGCAACCCCAACCACCATGTTATCAAGTTCCAAAGAACGGCTCCAACAAGAGCAGCAAGAAGAAGCGCAAGTTTCTGCTCTGAATCGGGCAGCCACTCCATATGGATAATACCCTTGCTAACCATTTTAGCAATAGCATGAGAAAATGTAAAGTAACCTATAAAATTAGCTGCACCTGCAAGCATAATCGCCTGAAAAGGGGTAAGTGTTCTTGTTACAACTATGGTTGCAATTGAGTTTGCAGAATCATGAAAACCATTAATAAAATCGAATAGTATCGCGAAGACTACGACAATAAATACAAAGTGGTAATTTGTTGCTATATTGACAATCTGATCCATAAAAGATTTTATCCCTGTTTTACTTTGATGCCTCTAATCAGTTTACCAACATAATCAACACAATCTGTTATACTTTCAAGATGCTCATACATCTCTTTAAACTTTATAATTTCCACAGGTTCATGGGAACCATCGAATAGTTCAGCAAGCGACCAATGAAATAGATGATCAGCAGTATTCTCAAGTGAGTGAATTTTCTGAACATGTTTCATGATATCGCCCTTATCAGCAAGTGCTTTCATGAGATAGGATAGTTCTACCGATATTTCAACAATGATATCAGCAAATTTCAATACATTCGTCGGAACTTTACGTACTCTATATATTTCAAACTTCTGTGAAAGACTGTTAAGAATATCAAGGGCCTTGTCTACATTAATGGCTATTGTATGGATATCTTCACGATCTATCGGAGTAATGAAGGTCTTATGAAGCTCATCGATAATCATATGTTCAACTTTATCACCTTTGAACTCAACCTCTTTAATTTCAAGGATTCTCTTTTTCAACGCCTCTTCATCCAGTTTTTCAATATTAGTTACAAAATCTTTAAAAAGGCGTGTACCTGTAATGAGCACCTCTACCTGTTCGCTCATAAACGTGTAAAATTTGGTTTCTCTTGGCAGAAGAATGTCTAAGATATTGAATTTCATAGTGTTATGCGTCTCCCTTTCACGTTACTAAATTTCACATTTTTCAATTATATTAAGATTATAATAAACTAATATTTCATTCATATTACAGTTTGATGGGTAGAGAAATATAACTATATGAAACTACTCGAGACCTGACATTTTGACAGCATTGCATCATATTCCCGGCGATAGTTGTTTTCGATTGACCGCATCGTTCCTTAATCCCACAAAGCGGAGCAGATTATCGCCAAAAATAAAACCAAGAGAGCTTTTTGAAATACCCTGTTTTGTTAATATTTTTTTATCCCGTTTCACCCAATCCTTAACCCATTTAACGTTGTAATTAACAGTTGAGCAGTCTGATCCAAATAGTACTTTCTTCTCAACATCATATCCCACTCCGAAAAGCCTTTTCAGCGCCTCCTCCCTGTATATAGGAGGGGTCCCTGGCGTAGTGTCAATGTACATGTCGATATCTCTGCCTGACGCAAGGAATTTACCGAATAACGCAATACACTCATCCGTCCATGGCCAGGAAATATGGGCGAGAGCAAATCTAAGTCCTGGAACATTTATTAAAGCTTCAAACTCTGCTGGCCGGTTAAACCTGGCAGAATCTCCATTATCCCATAAAATGCCTGAATGAAAGAGGATTGGTTTACTTTTCTGAGCAATCGCTTTAACTACTGCAAGAGGCTTCTTCTCTCTTATGTAGAAATTGTTGCAGATGATTTTGAACCCCATTACACCGGCACCGACAGCAGCATCGACCTGCTTTAAAGCATCATTTTCAAGCGGATCGATCCAATAAAAAGGGAAGAGATTCTTTTCTCCTTTGACAAAATTCATCAGCGAGTTTAAACGCATACTCGACTTAAGAGTTTTGGGATCTCCCTCGCCGAACGATGGAGGAACAGCAGACATAACTATACCGCCCTTCATTCCGGACTCCTGCAGTTTTTCAAGAAACTGCCGTTTTGAAGCGGGATTAAGTCCGGAATGTATGTGGCAGTCAAACATTTTTTAATCCTTCCGGAAATGTTTTTGGATTGTAACCAAGATCTTCTCTTGCTGAAGTATTGTCAAGATCTGCATTCTGTGTTACACCGGAAATTGTCTGCCATGTAAGAAGGGGCTTGACGTTGAATATTTTTGCATAAACCATCGCAACAACTGCAAGCATCCGGCACAAAACAACAGGCAAATGCACAAATGGCTTCTTTATTCCTAAATGGCCGAGGATCATTTTTGCCATTTCGTTCATCGTATGCACAGATCCGCCGCTGAAATTATAAGTTTTACCATAACTCTTTTCGTTGCCTGCTATCGCGGTAAAACCGTCAACAAGATCTTCAACGTAAACCGGAGATTTTAATGATTTTCCGTTTCCGATAAAGGGTACAATTGGAAACTTTTTGAGATAATTAACAAAATGGATAAATTCTTCAGCTCCGCCAGATTCATAAGCTAATGTTGGCCGTACAACAGTGAAATATTTTATAGTTGATGCCTTAACAAGTTCTTCAGCTCTTCTTTTTGACAATGAATATGGATTAGGATTATCATAAACAACTGAGGCGGAAGAGATATAAATAAAATGTCTTACTCCTGCTCTTTCGCACTCTGCGAGAACATTAGCAGTGCCGTGGTAATTAACAACATCAAAAAGTTCAGGTTTTACCGGAGAGAGAATTACAGCCGCAAGATGGAAAACTGTTTCAGCGCCTTCTGCAATACCATCAAGTGTATCTCTCTTTGTAACATCTCCGAAAACAACTTCAATGCCTTCGGCTTGAAGTTTAAGAGCTTCTGCATCTCCAGGAAGGGTGAGTACACGAACCCTTTTTCCGGCAGCAGTAAACTTACGTACAAGTCTGCGGCCCATAACACCGGCGCCGCCAGTAATAAGAATCACTTGGCACCCCGAAGAAGTTTACGTGTCAGAAAATCTACAGAAAGCGGAATTACCCACTGTGCAAATTCGCCCGTCATATCGCATATTCCTGCATGTTTCTGCCATTGTTTGATATTAAGCTCAACTTGTCTGCCATTAGCTTTAACTGCAGCAGAAAAAGACTTAGCCTGATCCGTACTGAAAAACTCATCATTACCTGCAGCAATCAGAAAATAGTCTGCATCTGAAGATTCTGCATATCTAATCGGAGATGCTTCAGCGTAATGGCTATTTACCTTAATAAACCCGTCACCTCTGAATTTGCTCTTTTCCCAATCATAGAAACCAAGAGAGCTTATGACAGCTTTTACTCTTGGTTTGTCAAATTTGAACTGCCCATGACCTTTTTTTATATCCTCAGGCAGTCCCCCCGCAATACTGACCATTACAGCTAGATAGGCTCCAGCAGAATTACCCCACACTCCAATTCGCGAGGTATCAATATTATATTTGCTGCCATTTTTCATAAGCCAGTAAACCGCCTCAATGCAATCCTTTACAGCTTCGGGGTATGCGCCGCCCTCCTGGACAAGACGATAACTAACACTTAATGCAGATATTCCACGTAAAGCCAAATCATTGCCGATATCTACAAAACATTCACGGCTACCGCGCCTGAAACCGCCCTCATGGAGTAAAACTACACATGGCGATTTGGTTTTTGAATCGGCCTTATAAAGAGTGGCCATAAGTCTCTTGCCGTTCACAGTTGCATATACAATATCTTCAGCGGAGAATATTTTTAATGCAAACAGCAGCAATAGAATTAACTTATGCATAAAACTTAACGAATCCGGCCATTGTTCTTCGCAAAGTTTCAACAGTATTGTATTTCGGATTCCAGCCGAATAAATCCTTCATAGCTTTTATATCTGGAATTCTTCTGTCGCTGTCATCGTAACCTGGGCCATAAAACTCTTCAGAGGTAACATCGACTATCTTTGACTTTGGTCCAACCGCTTTTCCTGCAACACCTGGATACAACTCTACCATCAGATTGGCAAGTTCACGAATTGAAAGTTCATTAATAGGATTTCCGACATTAAGTGTTTTCCCGCGCGCCGCATCCGGTTTTGAAATAACCTTAATAACGGCATCAACAGCATCTTCTATATCTGTAAACACCCGTTTATTAGTGCCGCCGTCAACAATTTTCAGAGGCATGTTTTTTATAAGTGCCTCCATGAAGCAGGCCATAACGCGTGGAATACCCTCACCGTCAATCCCTGGAATAAAATCCATCCGCGGACCGATAAAATTAAAAGGGCGGATTATTGTGTATTCAA
>JAEUSG010000050.1 GCA_016788315.1 Fibrobacterota bacterium
GAACCTGACTCAATTTCAGAGCTGCATCAAACATATTTATAAGCGCATCCTCATAGGCTGGACTCTTACTTAGCGCTTTGATAAATCCTTTGAATGCACCTTCAATATCCCCTCTATACCAGTCACAAAGGGCCATATTATTCAGTGCAACAAAATGGTCCGGAATGTGATTGAGAATTTCTCTGAATTTCTCTTCAGCTTTATCAACCAATCCTTCAGATATCAGTCTTTCACCCTGTATATTAAGCTCACGCGCAGCAATTATCTGCTCAAAAGGGGAAACAGACGTATTATCATTACCCTTGATATCAAGGAGCATTCTATTAACTTCTTTTAGCCTTGGATTTATAGACAAAGCACGTGTCAATACTTTTTCCGCTTCCTCTGTTCTTCCTGTAACAAGTGCGGCATCTGTGAAATTTATGATTGTATCTTCATCTGCAGGCATAATTTCTGAAGCTTTACGGAAGAACCAGTATGCATTCTCATGATTTCCGTTATACCAGGCGCATAAACCGATTCCATTAAGGGCTGCGCCGTTATCCGGCTCTCTTGAAAGCACCATAGAATAACGCTCTTCTGCCTCTTTATGATTTCCGCTGTTCATGAGTGTTTCTGCTTCTGATATAAGAATAGACACTCCGGTATCCTCAGACCCACTCTCCTTGATAGCAGTTTTATCAGAAAGACGCTGTGCAATTTCTTTGCTGGAAGGTATCAATTTAAGTGCATTTTCAAGCAGTATTTTATTCTCATCTATAGCTCCGCGCATTTTGTATGCGTCTGAAAGATTCAACACTGCGTCTTCATAATCAGGTTTTAGAGTGACCGCCTCTTTAAAAAAGCGCTCTCCATCATTTACATTACCTTTTTGCCAGGCAACAACCCCCAAATAATTATATGCTCTTGCATTTCGCGGCTCTTTCTCGAGAACCATGAGCAAAAGATGGACTGCCGGAGGATAATCGCAGGATTCAATATGCTTCTCTGCTTCGGAAAGTCGGCTTTCGATGTCGCTTCCAGTTCGTGAAGCAATGAGGTCGGCATCAAGTTTATCCCATTTCTCTCTGAACAATATCTGATTCTTTCTCATTTGTTCCTGCCAGTCAATACCGGCCTGACCGAAACTGACTCCGCCGAAATGGTGAATAAAAGAATCGCCTGCAACCATTATCTTGTATCCCGCCCGCCTTACACGGATACAGTAATCATCATCTTCAAAATTGCCTTTGCCGAAGCGCTCATCAAATTCACCAACTTCAGCAACTACTTTTCTCTTTATCAACATGCAGAAACCGACTATTCTGAAAAGCTCCCACCAGTTTCCGCTTTGTTCAGCCATATATTTTTCAGAAAACTCTCTGAATTCATGCATCGAAGTATATCCGCACACCTTTTCGCATTGTAAACCGCTTATACTGTTGCTCATCGGGCCAACCATACCAATATCCGGTCTCGATTCTGCACAACGGAGCATGTTATTCAGCCAGTTGACAGGAACTATAGTGTCGTTATTGAAAATTAAAACATAATCGCCTGTTGCAACCCGCATACCCTGATTCCATCCGCCTGAAACTCCGCGATTATCACTGTTAAGAATCAGCTGATGAATCTTTCCAGCTGCTTTTTCACTCTTAAGCCATTCAGCGGTACCATCCTTTGAGGCATTATCTACTATTATTATTTCATAACTGCCCTGAGGTGTATTTGCTCTAATGCTTTCAAGACATTTCTCTGTATATTCCCTCTGATTAAAGGTAAGAATAACTATGGATACCTTCAATTTTGAGACATCTTTAAATACTCTTGGACGCGCCTTTATTTCACACGTATCCATAAAGAAGCGTTCCCACTCCTCATTAGTGTAGTCAACTCTTCGCAGAAGAATTCTGCCTGCGCGGACACTCTCCATTGCCTTAGTTGCCAATCTGTTTTCATCAACAGGTGTAGAACTTACCTCTACGCTCTCAAACCCGCATCTATTCAGCATATTTTCTGCTGATGATGGTGTGTATTCCGCTAGAACATTACCTGTTAAAGGGATATAATCATTATGCTGTCCATTTGCCAATTTATCAATAAATATGAGAGATTGTGCATTTCTGAAACGCAAACTGACAGATCTTCCCTGCTTACGAAGGGAAATCAATCTTTTTTCAGGATCGGGAGTACAATTCAGATCTATCTCTTCAAAGGGTGATGATACAATTCTTGATGAATACCGTTTGAACTTGCGTTCATGGAAATCATCCATTGATATTTCAGGATAATCTTTAAGATAATTCATCAACTCAATATCTGAAATCAAGGCAATTCTGCCTGCAATCAGCAGATCGTCAATAGTTCTTATTCTAGCCGAATGGACCTCACCCGGCCTGTTCATTTTAACAAAAAGACTTTCAGTTTCCCGTCCGAAATCGGCACTCAAAGGCGCTTTTCTTTCTGCCGCCTCTAAAAACAGTATGGCCGACTTGGAATCACCTCTTGCGTGTGCATATTTAGCTGATAACAGTAATACTTCAGGACCTGTGTATGCATCTCCGATGGAAGAGAGATACTTGCCGCAATCAGCCAACGCACCCTCTTTAAAATAGATATCTGCAATATGAAAATTTGAGGCACTGTCAATTACCGAACCTGCATCGCCATTTATGTCGGAATTAATTGATATGGATTCTTCAAATTTTCTTTTTGAAGTCTGAAAGTCGCCTTTTTTCTTATAGTCAAGAGCATCAATATATAAATCAAGTTTGTTCTTATAGCCATTACTTAAGAACGAAGAATCTAATCCGCTGTTACGACTGCAGGAACCAGATGAAGCTAGAGAGACCGCCTCCCTTAGAACCGCACATAATTTGAAAGCAATTGCCTGATATGAATAGCGGCTTATTGCGGCACTTTTTGCAGTTTCACAGATAGTTCTACGATCAGGTTCATGCTGAAGCATATACTCGATACGCGAAACAAGATCATTTGTATCGGCATACTCAATATACTGCGAACCGGATTCGAACTGAGACATGGGACAACTGTCAACACCATGGCGCACCATAAAAAGAGCACCTGATGCCATTGCCTCCGCAGCAGTTTCTGGAAGTCCTCCGGCAAACCCTTTTGAAGCATCAACAACAATTTTGCTTTTCGCCATTACGTCTCTTAATTCAGCAGCACTATTTGCAACACCTATATAAACACGCCACTTATCTGACAATTGTGCAATGCTTCTTAAAACTTCTGCATCAACTCCCTCAAGTGATACATCAGAGGTAAAAATGGCGGCAATATCAAACTCTTTTTCATGGTCGGACTGCACTGCGGCTCCTCTACAGCCGTAGAGCCTGACATATTCACAGTTTTCAACCCCTGTTTCTCGAACAAAAGAATAAAGTGAGTAATCGCCAATAATAGAAAAATCAAATTGAGTGAGTATTGCAGAATATCCAGGAATATCTGTCGGCTGCCCGCTGATAATGGCCACTGCTGGAATTTTTACTCTTGCAAGATCAAAATCAACTTTACCTCTGCCATTATCAATCCAAATCAGCAAATCATACTTTCCTGAATCAGCTAAAGTTTCAGTTACAGTAAGATCCGCAAACTTATTAAGTTCCTGAAGAAGCTCTTTCTGTGAAACTGAAGATGCATTACCTTCTATCACCAGAATTTTCATTAAAACTTCAGGACCATTGATCTTTTCCAGTTTAACCTGTTCCGTCGGTGTAAACCAGCCAATTGACCATAAATTTGTTGAGTCCGGCAGATGCTCCCTGCCGTAACGCCGCACAAGTTTCCTGTACAGCTCATCTGTACTCTCCTGCACCAGCCTCTTAGTTGTCTCTTTGGGTACAGTGTTGAAGCTTTTCTGCATTTCGTGAGCTATAAAAGCATCACGAGCCACAAGCAGCCTATATCCGTGGAGCCTGAGTCTCCACGAAAATTCAAGATCATCGTTACCGAGGAAAAGGCGTTCATCAAGCAGTCCAACATGCATAAGAATGTCGCGGCTTGTCAAAAAGCAGAAGCCAATAAGAAGCGGAACATCACGAAACTGTCCGCCATATTCAAGAACACGCGCCGCCATCTCTTTGGCATCAAGGCCGTACATGTCGGGAAGCTGACTATAAACACTTTGAAATGAGAGACAATTCGTTGACATCGGGCCGACTCCGCCGACCCCCTTGACATTTTCAATTTTATCGGCCATTCGATCGGCCCAAAGAGGAAAAACCTCTGTGTCAGGATTCAGAAATATGACATACCTTCCGGTTGTAGCCCTTATACCTTGATTGGTGGCTGCAGTAAAACCGCGATTGTCATTATTGAAGATTGTTTTAATGCCTGAAATAGATTTAAGAATCTGAACGGTGCTGTCTTTTGAAGCATTGTCAACAGCGATTAGTTCAAAGTCAGACGTATTGGCTTTAACGCTTTCAATACACCTGGCTATATCAGCCGATGAATTGTATGTGACTACAACAATAGAGTAGCGAGGCGTACGGGTCAATTGAAACCCTTCTGTTGTTTATTACGCAGCTGACTGCGCTAAAGAACTTCCCTGGAGTTGAGTACGTATTAATTCCATAATCCGCTGAGCGACATCCTCAGTTGCTGATACAGGAGTTTCTCTAAGTGCAGGTGATGCCGACGCAGCGGTTTTGCTCTTGAGCTCAAGAATCTTTTTTGCTCCGGCAATACTATAACCCTCATTCTTGAGAAGTCTCATGATATCACGAATCTTCAGAACGTGGTCATCTGTGTACCTTCTCTGATGTCCGATTGTACGGCCTGGATTCAGATAAGCACTGAATTCCTTTTCCCAATAACGAATCGTATGAGTGGGAACGCCGAGGAAACGGGATACATCCCCGATGCTGAGTAAGGTTTCTGATGAGTCCATAGTATGCCCCTTATGTTTGGTTATTGTTCACTTCAGTTATTCGGTCACAGAATTGATAATGCAATACCCGTACCGACATGAATTCAAACAATAATCCCAACAAATTCAAGGAGTTATACATATGGATAGGCGCTTAACCATAGGAAAAAAGTTATAGTAATAGGAAAAGTTTTCTGTAAGATTATTAAACTCTGCCAATTGAAAATGCCCTGAATCCAAGCTCAGAAAGCGATTTGGAATCGAGGATATTTCTGCCATCGAATATATAAGCAGGCTTCTCCATCGATGCATAAATCCGCTTATAATCGAGCTCTTTGTACTGTTTCCATTCTGTTAGAATAACTACAGCATGGGCATTTTGAGCAGCTTTGTATGGATCAATCTCAAATTCAATTTTTGATGCGATATCTGGAATTTCGATTTTAGCGTTTTCAATGGCCTTAGGATCCGAGACGATTACCTTTGCCCCCTCCCCGACCAAGCCGCGAACTATCGCAATGGCAGGAGACTCTCTGGTATCTCCGGTATCAGCTTTGAATGCAAAACCGAGCACCGCAATTTTCTTATCGACAATGGTGTTGAACATTGCTTCAACAATACGACTGATAAAACGGCTCTGCTGCCATTCGTTCATCTGGACCACCTGTTCCCAATATGCGGCAACCTCAGGCAGTCCGTAATGTTCGCTTAGATATGCTAGATGTAAAATATCCTTTTTAAAACATGAACCACCGAAACCAATAGAAGCATTAAGGAATTTAGAACCGATGCGGCTATCCATGCCAATCGCATGTGAGACTTCTGTAACATCTGCACCTGTACGTTCACATAACGCCGAAATTGCATTTATTGAAGATATGCGCTGCGCTAGAAAGGCATTTGCGGTGAGTTTAGACAATTCTGAGCTCCAGACATTTGTTTCCAAAATGCGTGATTCAGCGACCCATCTGGCATAGACTGAAGCCAAGGTTTTTCTTGCTTTTACACCCTCAGGCGTTTCTTTGGAACCGATCAGAACTCTGTCAGGATTAAGTAAATCCTTTACAGCTGTGCCCTCAGCAAGAAACTCTGGATTTGAAAGAACCTCGAAATGAAGCCCCTTCTCATTACCATTTAAAATGGTATCCATCGCTTCAGCAGTGCGGACAGGCAGCGTACTCTTCTCTACAATGATCTTACCTGACTCGGCTACCTGAAGAATCCGTCTAGCTGTTTTCTCCCAAAACTGCAGATCTGCAGCACGGCCAGCGCCAAGACCAAACATCTTGGTAGGCGTATTAACACTGACAAAAATTATGTCAGCTTCTTTTATTCCCTTATCAATTTCAGTTGAGAAAAAGAGGTTTTTCCCTCTCCTTCTAAAAACAATTTCATCAAGACCGGGCTCATAAATCGGTAGACTTTGACTATTCCATGCTGCTATTCTTGATTCATTGATATCAACAATGGTTACTTTAACATCTTCACATTTATCAGCAATAACTGCCATGGTTGGGCCGCCTACATAACCGGCACCGATGCAGAGAATATTCAGTGTGTATTTCATTTTAGTTCGAAACGCTCATTGAGCCAGTGGCGCTTAAAATGGATTTCGTGATCTTTCTGCCACTCTTCGATGGCTTTTTTGCCCAAATCAATTCCCGCCTTTTCTGAGGCAATCCATTTGTGCTTGTTGATTTCAGATATTTTCTTATCTTTGTATTCTTTAATTTCATCCAACATAAATCATCTCCATATTATATACACCGTAGGTTTGAAATATAGCATCTGTCAAACAAAACGGTACAACAATAATCTAATTTCGAACCTTGGGATGCGCAAGCTTTCTTAGTGCAGATCGATACTCAAAAGTCGGATCATCAGCAGAAGTATGGCATTTAGTGCAAGTGCTCTGCATATCACGGGTAGTTTTGCCATCATGAGGACCACCAGCAGTATGACACGCTTCACAATGGACACCTAAAAGATTTTTCTGATGAATAGCCGGATCATAGCCGGTTGCTACACCATACCCGGTGGTGCTTTTTTCCAACACGTTCGGCGGAACACGATCTGCGTACTCACGCCGGAAGCCGGAACGGGCAAAATATTTTTTTGCAACAGCTTCATATGCAATTGCATGCTTAGATTCCTTCCACCACGCACCGATGGAGGTATGACAGACTGCACAAACTGTTGAGCCAACATATTTTTCCTGGAGCGTTGGCCTGG
>JAEUSG010000060.1 GCA_016788315.1 Fibrobacterota bacterium
TCCGGCAAGTATTCTGCGTCCTTTCAGCGGGCGGGGGGTCGGGGTAGGTCATGATGGCTCTCTTTATTATCCTACTTTTGCAAAAACCAAAGGGGTGAAATGGGGATATGGCAGTGGAGTATATGGAACAGAAGATTTTACAATGACTCTTCATAAATTTGACTCACTTGGAAACAGGGTAAAAAACAATCTGGTACCTATGCATTGCTTTCCGAGTATGGGTGCAAGAGTTGACTTTAAGGGCAATGTATATTTAGGGGCACTTGTAAAACCATTCGGAGAAAATGTTCCTCCGGAAATAGCAGGTGAACTGGCAAAAGACCAAACAGGTCTTTATTCGGCAGCATATCCCTGGTATGGGTCTATTCTAAAGTTCTCTCCCGAAGGTGGTTCTATTCTGCCAAATTCAAGTGGAGGACACATGACAACTTCCCAGAACAGATTGAAAGTTGATGGTGCGTCCTGGGTATATTATGGAGCCTCTATTCAGACAAGCTTTGCTTATACAGGAGGTTTGTTTTACAAAAAGGAATGCTGTTGTTTTTCTCCACGTTTCGATGTTGATCGTTTCAGCCGTGTTATTTTCCCTAACCTTTTTGAGAATAATTATGTCTGTCTGGACGCGAATAAGAATGTTTTGTTCAAAATCCATAACCGTGATTTTGTGAAAGATTCAACAATCGTTGGTACAGGTTCAACTGTTCAGGCAACGGACAGAGGACTTTATATTTCTGACGGCACAAACAATCAGATACTCTGTTTTAGCTGGGAGGCTGCTGTTGAGAAAAAAATGTCAATTTCAACTCTGGGAACAGAAACGGAAAGGAATCTACTGTCAGGCAGTTATTTGAGTGCAGCATCCTCGCCAACTCCATTTTCCAGTACAGTAAACATATCTGTATCCAGTAAGAAAAACACAATTCCAGACGTAGCCATTTATGACATTGCGGGAAAAAGGGTGAAAGAGCTCAGCATGGTATCCAAAAAGGGAGAACTTTTTGTCTATGTCTGGAATGGCTGTGATGATGCAAAAAGGCAGCTGCGTAACGGCTTTTATTTTTATCGTGTAAGCGCTGGTGAGAGTTCTATTTCCGGCCGATTAACTTTAATAAAGTGATGAACAATTGATGATGTCTATAGCGGGAGATAAAGGTCAAAACAGGTGCCGGTGCCAATTGTTGACTCCACTTCGATATGTCCGCTGTGTTTGTTGAGTATTGACCAAACTGTTGATAAACCAAGACCGGTACCGCTCTTTTTAGTAGTGAAGAAAGGATCGAAGATACGCGGTAGAATATCTGCCGGAATACCATCTCCCTCATCTTGGAATACAATTTTTACATAACGGCCAGCGCCTATAGGAAGAGTCGTGCCTTCTGGAATTGATACCTCATTAACTATGATCTTAAGAATACCTCCGGATGGCATAGCCTGTTTGGCATTTATCGTTAGATTATCAAACACCTGAGTAAGTTGCTGTTGATCTATTAAGGT
>JAEUSG010000793.1 GCA_016788315.1 Fibrobacterota bacterium
ACTTTGGCGACAACCCTCATAAGCAGCCATTTTCCAGATGCTGTTTTTGACAGAATGAAATCTATCACCACAGACAAATCAGGTAACATATGGTTTGTTAATGGTACAGCACCTTCATCAAAGCTTACAGTAATAGGTAAGAACATTCTTGCAAGTACTGATTCAAAACCTGTTTATTATTCTACAAACCCTGCCAACCCATCTGCCGGTCTAATGGTTAAATACGGCCAATGGAAAAACAAAGCATTAGGAGTTCCTGAATCCAAAAGAGGCCTTGATGCATTTCTTTCAGAAAAGAAAGTAAACACTATTGCTTCAGACATGTATGGAGATCTTTGGATTGCAACTACATCTGGTCTGTTTTATTACTCTGAAGGACGCGATTCTTCGATCTATGGTAACATTGACGGAAATTGGCGATTCTTCCTTCCAGGCATGAATATTACCTGTCTCGCCTTCGACACATTGAATAACACCTGGATAGGAACTGATTCCGGCCTCTGCATGCTAGACTTTTCAACTGCCAGATACCCTACAGAAAACAGAGAATACGGACCTACTGATCGCAGCAAAATACAGCTTCAATTTTATGGTAAAATGGATGGTTTAATCAACACTTCTGTTATATCCTTAGCCGTAAACCGAAAAAGCGGAAATGTATTTATAGGAACGAAAGAGGGGGTTCAAGTTCTCGAATCAGGTGCCTTTTTTTCAGACAAAATCGACACCAGATCAAACTCTCCAGGCATATCATCACGCCAGAACAAAATCCAAATCACGACAAAAGCCCCTGGTTCAACATTAGCAATATACACACTTTCCGGTAAACTGATTTTTTCGACAAAGCTGCCGCCATATGAGTCTGCATATATTTGGGACTGTAAAATTCCGGAATCAAATAAAACTGTAGCTCCAGGAGTATATCTTTACAAAACAATTACACCATCAAAAATTACATCGTTTGGAAAGTTCGCTCTCGTAAAATAAAACAGATTTATGTCATTTAAAAGGACATCAATAGCATATGGGAGTGCCCTCATAATAAACAGAGCGGCCTCATTTCTGCTATTGCCTCTACTTACTTCATCACTCTCTCCCGATCTATTCGGCCTACTATCGGTATTGCAATTCACATATATGGCTGCTCTCATGTTTGCCATACATGGTCTCGACGACGCCAGTGTGCGGTTTTGTACATCAAATGATACTAACCAACGGCAGTTCTTCAAATCCACACTAACTGAAACTTCTCTGTTTTCTGTTATAACGCTGCCAATTCTGTGGGGCATTATAACAATGTTTTCTACGACAGAAAGCAGCATAATCAGCTTATTGATTCCACTTTATCTTTGGGTGCTTGCTGATACGGTTTATATTCCTACCGCTAATATCTGCCGTGCAAATGGCAAAGCCGCGCAGGTATCGGCTGCTTTAATTATACAGGGGCTTTTAACATGGATTCTTGTTTGGATTTCATTAAAATACTTCAACATGGGACTTAGCGGCATTCTTACAGCTTACGCATTATCATCTATACTGCCTTTACCAATATTACTGCAAGGAATTACTTCACAAACTAAAAGCGGAGCAACTAAATCAATCTCATTCAAAGATGTCAGGAAATACGCTATACCTGCAGGCATCATATCTTTATTCACAGTAGGTATAAATTTCAGTGACCGATATATTATTGCAAAACTTGGCAGCACACATGATGCCGGACTTTATAGTGTCGGATTCCGTTTGGGAATGATTGTCGCTTTAGCCGTCAGCGCCTTCAGAATGGCCTGGTACCCTATTGCATACAAACAGCTGGAAGATGGCCATAAGAAGGGGATGTTTCAAAAAGAAAGCTTCAAAATTATTCTGGCTCTTAGTGCTCTTGCTTTACTTGTATCCTTTTTCCGAAACGAAATAGCTGCATTAACATTATTCGGTAAGAATATAATTGCACCGGAATATCATGACGGATTATCAATAATTCCTATTATCACACTCGCGTTTGTTTTTGATGGGGCGTCAACACTTGCTGACACTGCCCTTTTTTACAAGCAAAAGATGAAGCTTTTACTAACGATAACATCAATAGTATTAACAATTAAAGTATCCTTGAGCATTCTCTTATTACAATTCGGTATCATTGGTGTTGCACTTAGCTCATTAATTGCATTTTCACTTCAGACAATAATCATTGAGGTTACCAACCGGAAGTATTTATCAATACAGATTCTTGGATTGAAACATTTTGTATTGCTTGCACTTGTGTCAGCAGCAATCTTTGTTTCCTACATTTAGTTTCATGAATATTGTTTTGGTTTCCTTTTTCTCGAATAATATCTTAATAACATGAATAATCAGCTATGCAGTCTTTCTAAATCTCATTATCATGAGATCTTATCGCAAATCAAAAGCACCTTCGCAGTTGTACCGTTCTGCAAATCAGACATAACTGCAACCCGGAAAAAACCGACACTAATACTACGACACGATATCGACAGTTCATTGCATAATGCCCTCGTAATGGCACGCATGGAGAATGAACTGGGAATCGAATCTACCTATTTTGTTCAACTTCATTGTGACTATTACTCTAGCTTAACAATCGAGGGGATATCGCTAATCAGATCGTTACGTGATCTTGGCCATGAAATAGGTCTTCACTACGATCCTGTGTATTACAACACACTCGGCATATCTTTTGAAAAAGGTGTATCTCAAGACATTGAAATTCTTGAAGCAATTATAGAACGCCCCCTGCTTTCGGTGTCGCGTCATCTGCCACTGCTTGGAGGTCAAAAAGAGAGTTTACCGTCAAAGATCAAATTCAATGCAATGAATCCAGACTACATAAACGGTAAATACAAATACCTAAGTGACAGCAATGGCGTCTTCCGCGAAGGCTGCTTTTGTAGCCATCTAAATAATCTGAAGGATTACTGTTTTCTTGTTCATCCAATCTGGTGGACAACAGATGGAGATGACTGGAAGTCAAAACTTAGAACTCAAGCTGATAATGATTGTGTCTTGGTACGGACTAGAATCGAAAATAAGATAGACCAATATAGCGCGATTTTGGAAAAAAGAAAAGAGTACGATGCTCAACTGATGCAAAAACTAAAGCAGGATGCAAAGAGTTAGATTTTGCTCATGCCCCTAAAAAAGTCTGCTCCTTCATTGAATAAATAATCCAGAAATGAGAGATTGGGAATAAAGGGACCAAAACATTGGCTATACTCCGGGCTTACAAATTCAGAGTACACAAGCTTAACTCCTGCCCTTTCAAAGCTATCTGAATCATTGTAATCACGCGCGCCTGAACCGGAAATATATTCCGTTGCTCCCACTGCTTTACAAATCTGAACATTTCTAGCGTTACCACTCTCCGTTATCCCCTGAAGTTTCGATGCAACTATGAATTTTGTATCTATTCCGAAGATATCGCACGCCCAATCGATAATCTGCATATTAAGCGAAACCATTTGAGTGTCGCCGCTTTTTAATATCTCCGAAAGTCCCAAAAAGTACTTAGAGAAATAAGGTGCCCGACGATAATTGCACTCGATCATTCTAGTTATTTTGTGTAACGTTTTCGACGTATCATGAATTTCACATTCATTAATGAGTTGTGTTGATTTACCCTTAATTTTGATGGGGAGCGTCAACCATTTTTCACCTTCAGGGGTCTTTATCCGGTTCCGATTACCGAAGTCCTGTTTTTCAAATTGCACGTTATCAAGAAACACAAAGCAATCAGCTAGATGTATTTTATTGAAATATCCCAGCCAGGGAATAAAATTGGGTTGATGAATGGCTACTTTCATAATTAAACAGCTAACGTTAAGATATTAAATATCAGCTATTGCAAGCAGATATATTATTCCTTCTATTACTGACAATAGCATCAATCTTCCAATTTTACTATTTTATTCATATATGAATCCTAGACGAATTCTGCAACTCTTGCTGACTCCTGACAAAATACCAGAAAAAATAAAAAAAGTGACAAGAAGGCTTTTTTATCGCCGTCTTGCCTCACATGTTGGATATAGCGCTCCGTTCCCGGAAGGAATAGATTTACTTTTAACAGATCGATGTAATCTCCGCTGCAAGATGTGTGACCAGTGGAATCCAGACATCTCCCGTACTAAAAACATCTCTTCGCTCGAATCGCAAGAACTTGAACTGGACCACTGGATAAGAGTCATAGATGAATGTAAACCATATAACCCTGTTATTACATTGGTTGGCGGAGAAGTTTTGTTGTACAAAGGATTTGATGCAATTGTCCGCAAATTATCAGAAGAAAATATGAATTGGACACTTGTTACAAATGGATTGATTTTGGATCGTAAATTAGTGCTCCTTAAAAAGTATCCGCCAAAAGAGATAACTATATCATTGGATGGGCCCGAAGATATCCATGATGAGATAAGGAGCTATAAAGGTCTTTACGCAAAAGTAATATCAAACATTGAAACCATTCGACAACAGCTTAAATCAACCGGCATTAGACTGCATACGGTAATGACCAGACACAACTTACCATATCTATTAAATTGGGTTGATAGTGTAAACCATAAAATCACAGGCATCTCAAATTGGAAGTTTATACACCTGCAATCGATTGATGCCGGAACTCTAGACCGGCGTAAACAATTCTGTCGGGAAAATTTTAATGTTGTTCACTCAGCATTTGACGGGTACATGCTGCCTTCAGAAATCATTCCTGCGGCGGCAGATGTTCTTGAATATAAACGGCAGTTAACGCTAAAAGATTATAATTTCAAGACTTCATTTTCTCCCGATTTTTCCGATAATTCCATTCATCAATATTATTGCGAAAAGAACAAACTCTTAAAAGAAAAATATAATGGTAAATGTGATGCCTTATGGTCAGTGTGTGCGATTTATTCAAACGGTGATGTTCATATCTGCCAGGACTTAAAAATAGGCTCAATAAAAGAAACATCTGTTAAATTGGCTTTTAACAGTGCGATGAGTAAGCTTATGCGGGAAAAGTATATCAAGTCAGGAACTTTTCCCGGATGTTCGTCCTGCTTTTTTTCTTTCAGCGGAAAATCTGCATAACTTTATGTCAAAAATTCGTAAAATCCTTTATGTAGCCCC
>JAEUSG010000794.1 GCA_016788315.1 Fibrobacterota bacterium
AATATCCTGTTTACTATCAACTTTTGCAAGGAGACTCCCGAGTGTCGATGGAAGATTCAATGAACTGACCTGAGTTGACAGCCCGACAGAAATAATAAAATCAACACTGCATTGCAGAAAAAGTGCTGCACCAAACACAGAGATCATTTTGTTTATAAGATGTATTCTGCTGTTTTTTAAAATGATATCAGAATTTACTATGTGCCATTCCGAAATTCCACAGACTCTCATCGCATCAAAGAAATCTAGCTTTCTATAATATGCAATTCTCTCTAGAATAAGATCAGAAATCTCATTAAAAATAAAAATGCTCATACTAAATGCCATTAGTATGGAAACAATAACAGGACTAAGAACAATACCTTTCAAAACAAGTGAAGTTATGATAACATAGCCGAATAGAACACCAATAATCTGTGGAATTGACCGGATAATATTCAAAAGGAAGGTAAAGAGCAAATATAGCGGTGTTTTGCTCTTCTGGAGATAATGCATAATGATAGCCGTAGCCCAGCCCAAAACCATAGAAAAGAAAATAACAAGAGTGCAAATAAGCGCAGAATTTAAAAAGCCCTTATACACAAGCACTCTTGAAGGTCCATTAAGAAAGAGTAAAAGCCACAGGGATAAAATAGCGAGGACAGACAACCATAGTGCCAGCCAGCGTCCATCAGCTGTTTTCATATTTTGCAGCATCCTTCCCTGCCAAAACATCCGCAGATATTTCTGTAAGTTTTACTATAATAAAGATGCCTGCCATAATCGTGAGTACAATATCATAATTGCCATATAAAATATGGCGCATCATTTCATAATTGAGATAACCATGAATATTCAGTGCCATTTCAATTATAACTAGCCCAGTAATCACAAAAGAGGCCTGTTCCTTTAAGGTTTGCAGATATTGCGATCTGGCGTTATTGAAAATATGAGAGAGGACATGTCCTTCAAAATGTTTTACAGGTTTTAAAATTTGCGACAGATGGAAGTTATAAGCATCAGACAAATTCTTAACAATAGCTGTATCTACGTAGCCCTTTCTACTTTCAGCAACAAGCAGAGTAAAAAAACGGTTTGAGTATGTAATCAGCAGGCCATTTGAGAATACCGCCAGAATAACCATGAAAATTATTGTATCAGTATTCAGCTCAGTCTTGAGTGCATAAGAGATAACATATGCCGGAGAAAAAAGTATCATGCCTGCAATTATTTTAAGAAATGATTTTGCATAACTATTGGCTCTTTTTCTTTGTTGGTACCTGATAAAACGCCATACCCCTATAGTTTGAGCGCCGTAATATGTAACACACATTACGATCACATAAACTGAAAAAAACTTTAAAAACAGCATTAGCAGATAGTTAATCTTTTCGGAATTAAGCGTTTCCCGCATAGAAGAATCATTAAATTTTTCCTGTATGGCTTTTTGTCTGAAATCTACCAATTTCGATACAGTTTCTTTGTTTTTATCAGTATCTTCGGGATAATAAAGATTAAGCATATCACCGAACAATGCTTTACTATATGGATCTCCAGTGTCTATAAACTGCTGTTCTGCATATTCTTTTATTTGGGGGTCAACTGCTACGATCCGTGTTAATGCGCTGGAACTGAACTTTGAAATAACAAAAATCAATACTGCCAAAACAACCACAATGCTTAGGACATGTTCAATTATTCTCTTCATCATTCTGAAGCATCCGGAATATGTTTTACCATTATCATTCTATCTTGTATAGATACTGAATATGGCTGCCCAAGAAAAAGAGAAGAAATCTGTCCTGTAAGAATCTCTGTACTGTTTGAAAGTGCTTTAAATAGCGATTCATCACCACTAAAGACACATTCAATATTATTATCAGTTAGTTTAAATACCCATGATGGCGTAGAAATACTGCGTCCTTCTTTCCCATTAAAAAAATCAAAATACTCTGTGTAACGGTTATTTACGCTTTGCAGAAGATCTTTAAGTCGAGAGATATCTGATTGACTAACTGCTCTTTTGATCTCTTTTGATTCAGGCTGTTTTGACTCTTTTGACCAATCACTGCTGCTTAATTTACGCCAACCGCCAGTAATTCCGGTACTAAGTGCAACCAGATAGGTCTCACCTTTGTTTTCAATCACTCTCAAGTAGCGGTTGTTGTCTACATTGATCGTATCATTTATAATACGACAATTCTTTAATTCGGTAGACTTTGGCGGTGAAACGATAAAAAATATCCTGTTGTTAAACATTACCCTGTGCGCTACAGTAATTTCATCACCTAAAGTCTCATCACGTTTAATAATTTGAAAAGGGGTTGCCCCTTGAAACTGCTTTAGTTCTCCACCGGAGACCCTTTGCTGAAACTTGTCAAGAAGAGTTATCTTAGAAACGTCGTTGACAATAATAAAGTCACCATTACCGGCTGCAAAAACGAACGTGACAAAGAATAGAATCAGAACCTTAATCAACGTTTACGCTCTTTCCATCTTTCAACAGCAGAAAGCTGCGAAGCAGTACCGTACAGTTCAATAGATTGAGGGTCAAACTGGGTATTAAAGTATGCAAGAGATGGCAGAGAAAAGAGCCACTCTCCCAGCGCCAATTGGTTTTCCTGTTGATCGGCAAGTATGGCATACTGCTGTTTATCACCAATCTCACTTGCCGACATAAAATCAAACATAGTGTAGAGAAACATTGTCATATCATTCTTCTCTGCCATGTCTCCGTTCAGATCGATACGCATAAAATTTGAACCCGCAGAAAAGGATGCTAAAGAAGGTACATTCTTACCATTTTTATCATTTGTTGTTACAAGAGCGATAGCAGTCGAAGCAAAATCTGGTTTTCTAAGAAAGATGCTGTACAAGTCAAATAGGAAGTTGCTGCGGTAACCGCTGACAGGTACGATAACAGCGTCGTAATTACCTTCAGCAATTACATTATTCTCAACTGCAGAAGCCTGAAGCCTTACACCATCAAACCAGCTGTCGTTGATTATCTGAACTAATTCTGATAGTTCCTCACGGAACTGGTAGTTTATACATGTCTGAATGCGTACGGTATCCGGTAGAACAGATGCTGGAGAACTATCGGCCTCAGATCCAGGTATAACAATGCCCTCGTTCACATAATATGACGAGGAAGGAAAGAGACTCTTATTCAGATAATCCTTATAGTTGTCTCCCTCACCTTTATAGTTGGCAATATGCCGCTGCTGCATGGTTCCAACCTTAAAGAAGCGATTCATTATATCTTCATTATTAATCAATTTTCTTAACGCTTTTCGCTGTTCAAGATTCAATCTTTGTGTATTGAAGAGTATAGCAAAGAAAGAGGTGGATATAGTCGATTTGTAAAAATACTTCGCTGTATCCTGCAAAATAGTAGATATTTCAACAAAAGGTGTTCCAAGTAGAGCATTAATATTTCTATTCTTGAATTCAGTTATAAATGTGCTATTGTCAATATATGGTTTAAGAAGAAAATTTGTTAGAGTTGCCTCGCCATCAGGTTTTTTCACAAAGAATCTTGTATTCTCATACTCGCCAGCCTCTATGTAAGGTCCTGTGCCAATGCTATAGTTCTCTGCATCAAGCTTTGATGCAGCTGGTAGTACTTTGAACGACAGAACCTCTTTAACATCATTCTGAGACCAGATGCGGTCTGTCTTGAACTGGAATCTGATATCATTATTTTCATCCGGTCCTGAAAATGTAAAATCAGGAACGGCCTGCGAAACCAGAACATAATCCGGCGACAGACTTCCAAACCTTCGGATTCTATCAAGAGTGAAGCTGAGATCCTGCGCTTCAAAAAACTGGTCAGATCCCGCTTCTATGGAAACTTTGTTCTTATTCATAACCGGCTTATAACTTGAATGCCACTTTTTCCCCTTCTTTAAGCGAACTGTTACAATTCCGCTCTCATCAACACCTATCAACTCACCAAGACCGTCTTCATAAATAATTCCTGATTTGTCAGCAGAAACATTAAACAACCCGTCGAAAAGTATTTCATCCAGCTGATCAGCCAAGGGTACAGAACTCTGTATGTGCGGGTCAACCGTCCCTTTCTGATGAACGATATAAGGCAGGATAATCTTATCTGACAGATCTTTACGAAAAACAAAGTAATAGAGCAGACCAGCCAACAGTATTACTGCTGCCGAAATAGCAATAACAAGTTTTTTATTCATTAAGAGTTCCTTTTTTAATTCTTTTTTATAATAGGCTTTTGAAGCATTACGCTGATTGGATATGCTTTAAAGGATTTATGGTTAAAGTATATATCAAGTATATTTTTACCATCCTTTGTAGTCTGAACCGGAGAAATCTGGCACTCATATCCGTTTTCAGCAGTGGGCGAAGATATTGAGAAACGGCCTTCATTCTTCAGAGGATTTTTGTTAAGTGTAATCTTATCGAACCATTGTTCAGTAGCAGCCTTTTTTGCAACAGCTGGTGGAAGTTTAACTGTGATATCCCATACAGGAAATGCAGCATCTGATGGTAAAGCAAGATCCAGACGGCAGAAATATTTATTTGTACCTGTTCTGTTATCTGTAGCCGGAAGTGCAAACACTCTTCTATAATCAAGAGGCTTAGTTATCCTTTTAGGAATTTCAGGATCACATTCTGCAATTCTGAGTTTGATCTTATTATCATCACCCTGATAATATTTACCGTGTGTTACAACTGCACGTGCTTTTAATACTCCGTTATCGTCTGGATTCTTAAGAAATTCTTCGTACATAAGAGTAATAGCTTTTGCAGGAAACTCATTGTTCTTAACTGCAAGAAGCATCGCTTTTAGTTCTTCATTTTTCCCAAGTAGATGCTGTTGAGAACCGGAAGAGAAAGTAACATTGTAAACCGGTAGAAAAACTGAATCTGCATAAAGAGAATCAACGTTTTCGACCTCTTTTACCTTTTCTTCAAGGAATTTAAAGATTTTCTCTCGTGATACTTTATCAATTGCATTATACAATGCATCTTCAAGCGAAAGTACGAGTGTACGCTTCTTCCCGGCAGCTGCTGCCTGGTCCAGAAAGGTCTGATCTCTGCTTAACAGATCTAGCTGCTGCTCAGCGGTCTCCCACTGTGAATTAGCCAATGCTTCTTTGATATTTCTGCCCTGCTTG
>JAEUSG010000164.1 GCA_016788315.1 Fibrobacterota bacterium
AGACCAATCTTTAAGAAATCACTTTAACTTTTCACAAGTGGTTATTTAATTGCAGTTTATACCAATTTAATCAAATTACATGTTAAGTGCAATAGGATAATTATGAGGAAAAAGATACCTTGTGGTATGCCAAATATATCACTAAAGATTTTTTCCAACCCTGTCGATACATTATCTGTAAACAACACACAAAGGAATGGTGCCTATGTCTACACAAACACAAAATCTAGAAGAGTTGCTGATGCTCAAGGAGATCACCGGTGTTTGCCCTCTGATTATCTTTGTGAACCGAAACATCTCAATGTTGGAAAATTCACCTAATTAGTTCTCTGTAATCTCCCATATATCCCGAAAAAGGCGTTTTCGAAAGGAAACGTCTTTCTTTTTTTTATACTGATGCTTGCCCGTTTTCCCGCCATAAAGCTATTTTCCTCCCTCAATAAACTAATACCATATATAAGAAGGACTTGAAACAAGATGGAAAAGACTCTGCGAACGCACACCTGCGGTGAACTGACTGCTGCAAAGGCCGGATCGGCTGCAACCCTTACAGGATGGGTGCACACAAGGCGCGACCATGGCGGCATCATATTCATAGACATCCGCGACAGGTACGGTTTTACACAGGTTGTGTTTGAACCGGCTGCAGCATCAAACCTCTTTTCCGAAGCCGAAGCCATCCGCAGAGAATGGGTAGTTCAGGTTTCCGGCAAGGTTCGCAAACGTGACGCATCAATGGTTAACTCAAAGATCTCAACTGGTGAAATTGAACTTGTTGCTGAAAAGCTGATCATTCTTAACAAAAGTGAAGTTCCTCCGTTCTCTCTTGACGAATGGAGCGAGACAAACGAAACTCTTCGTCTGAAATACAGATATATTGATCTCCGTCGTCATGAAATGCAGCGCCATTTTATTATACGTCACAAAGCGTCAATTGCTGTACGCAACTTCCTCAGCGGTGAAGGTTTTCTTGAAATAGAAACACCGATGCTTGTACGCTCGACACCTGAAGGCGCACGTGACTTCGTTGTCCCAAGCAGAATGAATCCGGGTACATTTTACGCTCTGCCGCAAAGTCCGCAGCTTTACAAACAGCTTCTTATGGTTTCCGGCATGGACAGATATTTCCAGATTGCCCGCTGCATGCGCGACGAAGACCTTCGCGCCGACCGCCAGCCTGAGTTCACACAGATTGATATTGAGGCCTCTTTCATTAACGAAGAGTTCATCTACGATACTGTTGAAAGAATGCTTTCAAAGATGTTTAAGGATGCCGCCGACATCAGCATAGCCGCTCCATTCACCCACCTCACCCATGCTGAAGCAATGGCAAAATATGGGTGCGACAAACCTGACTTAAGATTTGACCTTCCTCTTACCGATGTAACTGACATTGCAAAAGCATCTGACTTCTCTGTCTTTAAAGCTGTTACTGAAAAAGGCGGAATTGTAAAGTGCATTGCACCAAAGCATGACTTTTCAAAGGGCGATCTCGAAGATTTAATCGCATTTTGTCAGAGCAACGGCGCAAAAGGAATGGCCTGGATGCGTGTTACCGATAACGGTCTTGAGTCAAATATTGTCAAGTACTTCAATGCAGACATACAGAAAAAACTTCTTGATGCTGTGAAACCGGAAATCGGTGCAACACTCATGTTTATTGCTGATAAGCCTAAAGCTTGTAACGACATCATTTCCCGTCTGCGCAACGAACTTGGCAAGAGAATGGGGCTCATTAAGGCAGATAAGTTCGCTTTCTGCTGGGTTACTGATTTTCCAATGTTCGAATATGACGAAAAAGATAAGAGCATTGTTGCCGCTCATCATATTTTTACAGCACCTAACAGCAACCACCTTGACTTCCTTGAAACTGAGCCGTTAAAAGTTACTGCCCGCAGTTACGACCTTGTACTGAACGGCATTGAGGTCGCTTCCGGCTCAATCCGAATTCATGATTCCGAAATGCAGAAACGTGTTCTTAAGGTAATCGGCGTCAGCGAAGAAGAGGCTTCCAAAAAGTTCGGCTTTCTCCTTGAGGCTTTCAAATTCGGCGCCCCTCCTCACGGAGGTATTGCTCCAGGATTTGACAGACTTATTGCGCTTATGTGCGGCTTCAATGATATCCGTGAGGTCATAGCCTTCCCGAAAACGCAAAGCGGTACCTCTCTACTCGACGGGTGTCCATCGGAAATTGATGCAATACAGATGCGTGATTTGAAATTGAAATCACTGGCGCAGATACCAACGCCGTAAAACCTTCCCCGTGCCGTAAGGGTCGTTCGCGAACGACCCTTACGGCACGTAGTATCCTCACAGCGCGTAGTATACGGCACGCATCTTGGGCGCTCCGGCGGGGTAGACCTATATCAACACTCACAAAACCATTTTCCTTTCCATCTTTTCGTTTGTTCATTATATTATACGAAATCCAATAAATCTTACGGAGGCACATTATGTTATCAGCAAGGATAATTGCCCTATTGCTATTCCTGATTTTTTCAATTCAACACTCAGACGCGACTGTGCTCTCAAATATGGCTGACACAATGAAAGCTGATACATGGGTAGAACTTCCAACTAATGGATTTACACAGAGTTTACTATGGCTGCCAAAAGACAATGGTGATTGTGTATTCAACTATTCTGACGACCTTACATGGAATCCGAAAACACAGGAGATATATTACCTGGGTGGTTCTCATTACGGCCCCGGACGACAAATAGCATACAGATGTTCAACAAACTCATGGCGTCAACTTCCCGACCAGACATGGATGCCTTCACTTGGACATGGCTACGACCATAATGCTATTGATCCCGTGAATCAGGTTTTCTTTCACTGGCCGATGTCAGTTCGTCAAACAATCTATAGAATGCGCATATCAGATGGTGCCTGGTTCCAGTATAATATTCCAGAAACAGTTGAGCGCTGGACAGACCTCGCCTGCTGCCGCGGCCTTGAATTCTTCCCGTCACTAGATCAGGGAAGCCTTGTTATGTGCAATGGTAAAAATGGAAAAATTATCTCATTCTCAACAAAAACAGGTAAATTCCGCACTCTGGCAAGTTCCTTAAACAGAATAGGCAGCCCGGACTGGATCGGCGGTTATCACAACATTGTTAAGTTCAATCACCGTTACAACATAATGGTTGCCGGCGGTGGTACAGCAAGCAGAAGACTCTGGACAGTAGATTCTTTAGGTGCAATAGACACTTTACCATCAGCGCCATACGATGTAGGCATTTACACAACAGCAACAACCTGTGACCCTGTTACGGGCGACATTCTAATGCTGGCAGCAAACGGCATGTTTTATACCTTCAGCTTCGTAGATAGCACATGGAAAACAGAACCAAGCACTAACATCCCATTCTTTTCTCTGGGCAGCAGGGATATCATCTACTCCGCATGCGGCTCCATCCCGGATCACGGAGTAACCGTCTGGTGCAAATATACCCACAGTGCTTCCAAAGTCTTTCTTTACAAAAGGGCTGAACCTGTTGCTATTGAGAGAAACAGACCGATTCTATCAACCAAAGGAATCACTATCGGAGTGCAGCCTAATCCTGTAAAGGCCATTGCGATAATCAGAGGACTCTCACCGGAAAAGAAGATAAAACTCACGCTTTTTTCCACTGAAGGCAGGAAAGTCTGGGAAAAGCACTATTTCTCTGCAGAAGATGGCTCCTTTTCCACTTCGTTTGCAACAAGCAGCATGCCAAATGGTACTTACGTAATCAAAGCAGTATCAGGCAGTTATACAAAAACAGCACCGCTTGTAATTAACAGATAAAACTGTACATTTAAGCCAAGTATCAGGCCTTGTTTAAGCAAGGCTTGATTTGCTTTTCTCCGCTTAGTTAGATTTCTTCTCCGAACTATTATTTCTAACACAACTTATCTGAAAGGTTTTAAGAACAAATGAAGACAAAAGAACTCTACGACCAGTACATGATTACCGGAATGGTAGCCGGATTCGAACCTATTGAAGTTGATTCAGCTTCAGCTGCAACAATGACAGGCCTTGACGGAAAAACATACATCGACTGCTATGCAGGAATATCCGTTACAAATGCAGGTCACAACCACCCGAAAATTATTGCTGCTGCAAAAGCTCAGATGGAAAAATTGGTTCATTGCTGCACATATGTATACTACAGCCCGCGTGCAGGCGAACTTGCAAAGGTTCTCGCCGATATCACCCCCGGCAAACTGCAGAAAACCTTCTTCGGCAACGGCGGAGCTGAAGCCATTGAAGGCGCTCTTAGATTAGCAAGACAGTTCACAGGTAAAACAGAGTTCATCGCTAATATGCAGAGCTTCCATGGCCGTTCAAACATGACTCTCTCCATAACCGGCAACAGAGCACGCAAAAAGAATGGCGGACCGTTCGCTTCAGGAATTGCATTCACACCTGCACCATACTCCTACCGTTGCCCATTCGGTTCCAAAACCGATGAAGAATGCGCAGCACGTACAGCAGAATACCTTCGCGATACTATCCGCTACGCAACATCCGGCGACGTTGCTGCTTATATTGCAGAACCTCTCATGGGCGAAGGCGGAATCATCAGCCCGCACGAGAGCTATTACAAACTTGTAAAGAAAATCCTCGAAGAGGAAGGCATCCTTTTCATTGCAGATGAAGTTCAGTCCGGTTTCGGACGTACAGGCAAGATGTTCGCAATTGAGCACTTCGGTGTTGAGCCTGAAATCATGACAATGGCGAAGGGTATTGCTGACGGTTTCCCTCTTTCTGCATTTACAGTTCGCGCTGATATTGCAGACGCTTTCAAACCGGGCGACCACCTTTCCACTTTCGGCGGCAACCCCATTTCATGCGCCGCAGCAATTGCCAATATCGATGTTCTTCAGAATGAAGGTCTCGTTAAGAACTCAGAGGTTCGCGGTAACCAGATCATGACTCGCCTCAAGAAGTTCATGGAGAAGAGTTCCATAGTAGGTGAAGTTCGCGGTCGTGGTCTTATGATCGGTATCGAACTTGTCAAGGACAAGAAGAGTAAGACACCTGCTGTTGATGCAGCAAAGAACGTAAGAAAGGCTTGCCGTGAAAATGGCGTGCTCATTGGCGTCGGCGGTTCCTTCGCAAACGTTCTTCGTATACAGCCGCCTCTTTGCATCACAGAGACACAGGCTGCTGAAGTTTGTGACAAGCTTGAGAAGGCAATTACAGAGGCAGAAAAAGCGGTCTGATGACTGCATCTCTTGAGGGGGTATCAAAGGTTCTTCTGAACCTTTATCATGCCACCGGTGCCGATAGGTTCTTCGCCGAACCGCTAATCGGAATCGCCTCAGCAGAAGATGCTCTTTTCAGCAGATATAAAAGTATAATAGGTGATTTTCACTGGACACCAATCGAGGCCTTGCAGAAGGAAAACCCTTCTGCAAAGGCCTCTTCTGTTATTGTATGGATTCTGCCGGTAAATGAACATGCCAGAAAAGCAAACAGGCTGGAAAAAGAGAACCCTTCACACGCATGGGCTGAAATGCGCTCTTTTGGCGAACTCGCTAATGAACAGATGCGACTTCAGCTTTCTAAAGTGTTAACAGCAGCAGGCTTTGCCTCAATTGCCCCTCATCTGCAGCAGAAGAAGTTGGGAATTAAATTTGATCAGCTTGGCCATGCATCATATTGGTCAGAACGGCATGCCGCCTTCGCAGCCGGACTTGGTACCTTCGGACTTTCTGCAGGTCTTATAACCGAAGCAGGAATTGCTGTTAGAATCGGTTCTGTTGTAACAGAAATGGCAATGCCTCCCTCTATCCGTTCATATGGTGATGAACCTTATGCTTGGTGTACTATGTGCATGGCCTGTAAAAGACGCTGTCCTGTTGCCGCTGTCGGCAATACACCAGCCGAACGTAATAAGAAAAGATGCAACGTTCATATTGACATTGAGATATCAGAGAACAGAGCAGAACGGTATGGATGGATTGACTTTGAGCTTGGCTGCGGCCTGTGTCAGACAAAAGTCCCCTGTGAAAACAGACGACCATGACGCTTCCCCTCCCCTTCAACATAAAATTTCTTTCCGAAGTAGATTCAACGAATCTTTATGCTATTCGCAATCTCTCCAACCTCAGCGACAAAGAGGTAATCTGCGCAGAAATCCAAACAGGTGGTATCGGCAGACATAGCAGGAAATGGATATCAGACAAAAAAGATAATATCTACCTGTCAATCATATTAAAACCGTTTGGAGCGCCATCCGAACTTCCCCTGTCTGCTCTGCCCCAATACATGTCTGTTGTACTTTGCAGACTGCTTGAATCCTTTTCTATAAAAGCGGAAATCAAATGGCCGAATGACACATTGGTGGATGGGAAAAAATTAGCAGGAATACTTTGTCAATCCGCATTTTCCGGTACGAATCTTGACGGTTTTGTGTTGGGGCTGGGAGTAAACCTTAACCTGACACAAAATGATATTAAACAGATATCACAACCAGCCACTTCTCTTAATCTGCTTACAGGTTCAGCGATAAACAGAGATAAATTCCGCGATAATCTTCTGAAAAACTTCTTTGCTCAATACGACACTTTTCTTTCAGAAGGTTTTCAGTTTATTCATAACGAATATGTAAATAGGTGCACTTCTTTGGGTAAATCTATAACAATTCGGACAAACAGCAGGGAAATCACCGGTTTTGCAGAAAGCATCTCTCCCGACGGAACAATGACTATGATTTCAGGTGGGATAAGACAATCAGTTTCGACAGGCGAGATTATATAACTATCTTCTGGTAATACATAAATAAACAACGGCAGAGGAGGATATCTCATGAAGCTTACAGTAGGAATTCCAAAAGGCAGTCTGCAGGATTCAACCGTTTCACTTTTCAAAAAGGCTGGATACAGCATTGGAATAAGTTCACGTTCCTATTATCCGACAGTCGACGATTCTGAACTCTCCTGTATGCTTATCAGAGCACAGGAAATGGGTAAATATGTCGAAAAGGGTATCCTCGATTGCGGTATTACCGGCTCAGACTGGCTGGAAGACAATGATGTAGACCTTATTACTGTTGCCGAACTTGTGTATGCAAAGG
This sequence comes from Fibrobacterota bacterium, assembly GCA_016788315.1. Lineage (GTDB taxonomy): Bacteria > Fibrobacterota > OXYB2-FULL-49-7 > OXYB2-FULL-49-7 > JAEUSG01 > JAEUSG01. The sequence continues at coordinate 7,072 of JAEUSG010000164.1, forward strand.
CATCTGTAACAGCCTGCCGTTGGGTTCTTGCCGTACCGGAGGATTCGCAGATAAAAGGTGTTAAAGATCTTCAGGGAAAAAGAATTTCCACTGAACTGGTGAATGTTACGAAAAAATATCTTGATCGCAATGGTGTTAAGGCTGAAGTTGAATTCTCCTGGGGAGCAACCGAAGTTAAACCTCCTACATTTGCCGATGCCATTGTTGAAATTACAGAAACAGGAAGTTCACTTAAGGCCAACAAACTCCGTATTGCCGATACAGTTATGACTGTTGTAAACAGATTTGTCTGTAATGCAGCAGCCTGGAATGACCCTGCCAAGAGAGAGAAGATGGAAAACATCGCTCTTCTTTTGAAGGGCGCTCTTAAAGCTGACAAACTGGTTGGTATAAAACTGAATACACGTACAAAAAATCTTGATGAAATTATTGCAATTC
>JAEUSG010000173.1 GCA_016788315.1 Fibrobacterota bacterium
GGTACTGATAATGCATTTCTTTATGTTCATGCAGTTGACAAGTACAGATTCGGTAAGAATGATGCTGTAACTGATACAGGTAATACACGATCAGACAAATCTGCTGATTTGGGTACTATATGGGCTTCCGATGGCACAAAAGGTGTTGGCGCTCTTACACAGTATTTCTGGCAGATGTATCCTAGCTCTATAGAAGTCAACGGTGCAGGTGAAATGAATCTGGGACTCTTCTCGCATAGGCTTCGCGGCGGTTCATCTGCGTATCCTCCCCGTTTTGCAGACCACTATGATATACCGTCAGGTATGAGTAAAACACACGACATCAGAATTGTGTTCTTTAATGATGATGCTGCACCAGAGGTCAAGTCTTCGCTGGTTGGAGCACAGAGTCCGCTTCATGCTTTGGCGCCGGCAGCGTGGTATTGCCGTGCAACAAAAGCTATGGGGCCGCTGGTTGAAAAAGGTAACTGGTCTCTTTTTACCCCCGCAGATTCAGCTATCGTGGCTAAGGCGGAATCCAATATATGGACCAACGGTTTGCGTTGTATAGGCAACACCAATGCGATTCTTGGCGGTAAAGATGCATATGACTATTTGGGATGGGGAGATAATCCTCACTACTTTAACGGTCCGGGAAATCTGTATTGGAATAGCAATTATTATGATTTGCCAATTTTGATGTATACCCATTTTGTCAGAACACTGGATTTCCGTTTTCTTGATTATGCATATGCACACACATCTCACATAAGAGATATCCATCAGTGTCTGTTTGATGCTTCAAACAGCAATGATGGCGCTTGCAGATACTGTCCACCCACAAATCATTATGGCAACGAAGGGTTAACGCCAGTTGTTATGAATCAGACTAGTCACCATAAAACACAGTCAATGTTCTATCAGTATTACATGTTCGGAGACTATAGATCCAGAGATGTTGGTCTTCGCGGTGTTAAGTGGATTAAGGCTAAAGGTACAAGTGAGAATGCAGAATTCGCATGCTACACCAGAAGACCAGCGAATTGCATGAATACTCTCCTTGAAGGGTATAAGTACAATTTTGATGCTGGCTGTTTGACTGTGTTAAATAATTTTGCAACTGACATTAGTAATAAACTAGGTACAAGAGGCATACCGGCTTGCGGAACAACGGATCAATATTGGATGGCTGGACTGTTGGGCGAAGCCATGGTTGATGCTTTTGAGGTAACAGGAAATACCAATTGGATGCGGCTCTCAAAACTTGCATCAGATTCCATTCCGCCATCAAGCGCAACATCGAATATGGCATATTGTGCTGCGGCAAGCTGGAGATATTATGATGCTCCAATGAGCAGGACACGTTCGATAGGCAATCTTAATAAGGTTCTTGCAACTTATAATAACCACGAAAAAGATTACGCCATAGAATGCAGAAGTGTTCCTAAGGCAATTTCACTTTTTGCAATACCTGATTCTCTTAACAAAAAGATTGCAGCTGAAACTGGTTCAGGACTTGCACCAGTGGAAACTCAGATTTCAGCTTCGCCTAATCCATCTAATCCTGCAACCAGGCTGACTGTCTACGGCAGGAATGTCGGTGGAAAGAATGTTGTATTGTCCGTATATGCTGCTACAGGTAAAAAAATCTGGAGTGTTATGGGTAAGGCTGATGGAGTTTTCCAGACCGAATGGAATGGTAACGATGCTGCTGGCAGACAGGTTGCCTCCGGTTCATATATTGTCCGTGCAGAAATTGGCGGGCAGGTGGTTGAAAAGAAGATAGTGCTGATGCGATAGCGTCTCTTGCAGATGTTACTAGGCTAATAATACTAAGGGCTCGCCATGGCGAGCC
>JAEUSG010000205.1 GCA_016788315.1 Fibrobacterota bacterium
TGTTGTAGGCATCATAGCTTTCATTTATACTAGGCGCCGTCAGATGATGCATGAAGAACGCATTAAGATGATGGAGAATGGTCTGGTTGAGGAAGATTTAGATTTAATAAACACTAGATCAACTTTTAAGCATGGCATGAAACACGACTGGACAACACTTATATTTTACCCTGTCATCTTTTGGTATTTCTTGCTATTTGTTGGCTATTTAGCGTTTACTCTGTTTTCAATTTTATTGATCAAAACTCAAGTCAGCCATTTTTCATATTACGCTACCTTGTTAGGCATTATTGCCACTGCAACTTTTGTAGTAACGGTAAAAGTTTTACCATTCTTTGCGAAAAACCGTTCCTGGTTTTTTATCGGTGGAGCTTTTTTAGCGTTAATGTGGACTGGTATTTTCATGCGTCAAGTATCACAGGTGTCATTGGTAAGTGTAAAAAAGACCTTAATGAATAGTGTTGCAAAGACTGAAAAAGATGTAGCAGATGATACTAAAAACTGTTATAAGGACACGAATGCAGTGAGAATTGATACTTTAATTGGAGAAAAGGTCATAATAAGATGAATTTATTTAAAATTAAGTTATTGGTGATCTGTTTTTTTGCTTCACTTACATTCGCAGGAAAAAGAGGAACGCAGGTATTTGCTGTATCAGAACCAGAAAAGCTGAAATTAAAAATGAGTTTAGTAAATGGTTCCATAAAAGTTAATGAGTGGAACAAATCGCATGTAGAATTTGAATTTACAAAGAAAAAAGCTGTCACCAGCATAGTATTTAAAACGAATGATAATTCAATAGAGGTAGAGGTTGAGGACGACGTTAATGATGAAGGTATGCCGAATGTATGGTCGTTGTTTGGTGATAATTCAAGTGATGATGAGGTTGATTTTGTCATAAATATGCCTTATAATGCAGAAAAGGTGAAGCTTGAAACTGTTAATGGCGATTTGCAGTTAAAAGGTAATTTTGATACTGTTCTTGAAAGTGTTAATGGTGATATTTACGTTGAGAAAGATTCAGGTTATGCCAGGATTGAAAGTGTAAATGGTGAAATTGGAATTAAAATCAATAAGAAATTAAATGAAAAAATTGATCTTGAAACAGTTAATGGTTCCGTAGAAATAAAAGTCCCCTCCAATACTAATGCAGATGTTGATATTTCTACAGTTGTTGGTGAGGTTAATACCGATTTTCCTATTGGGGTGGCAAAAAAGGACTTTGTTTCAAGTGAGATTAAAGGCAAACTTGCTAATGGCGGAGTTATGATAAAAGCAGAAACTGTTAATGGTCTTATTCGTCTTTTAAAAAATTAACACTATTTGTTCAATTTTCTATAAACTGTCATTCTGCCAATGCCTAGTTTTACAGCAGCATGGCTAATGTTGCCATTGCATTCATCGACAGTCTTTCTAATTGTCTCTTTGTCTACTCTTCGTCTTTTCTTGTCGTGAAGATTAGTTTTTCTGGTGTGGTGACCGATTGTAAGATCAGATGCCATGATAGTTTCGCAAGAGGCATTTATAGCACCTTCAAAGATTACACTCCGGAGTTCTCGGGCATTTCCCGGCCACCGATATGAAGTAAGCCTTCTTACAGCTAGAGGATGAAATGCTAATACATTCTTTTTGATGGCCTCAGCAGCCTCTTTGAGGAAGAGTTCAGCCAGTATTGGAATGTCGCTTCTTCTTTCTCTCAATGGCGGTATATGGAGACGAACCGTATTGATTCTGTAAAAGAGATCCTCCCTGAAACTCTTTTGCTTTACCATTTCATACAATGATTTGTTTGATGCAGCAATTACTCTTACGTTAACCTTTATCCGTTTGTGTCCGCCGATCCTTGTTATCTCGAATGATTGGAGAAAATCAAGCAGTTTAGCCTGAGATTCCAGTGTAAGATTGGAGATTTCGTCAATAAAAAGTGTTCCACCGTCAGCCTGTTCGAGCCGGCCGATACGCTGTCTGTCTGCACCGGTAAACGCCCCTTTTTCATGGCCGAACAGTTCAGATTCAATAAGATTTGGCGGGAGAGTAGTACAGTCAAGTTTAATAAATGGAGTCTCGTTCTTATCAGTAGCCGCTTCATGTATGTATTTAGCAAGCACCTCTTTGCCGGTTCCGGTCTCTCCCTCAATAAGAATAGAAATTGGACGGCCTGCAACTGCCTTTGCCTTTTCAAGTAGCATGATGATTTCTGTACTTACACCTGCAAAAACGATGCGGTTCCCCTTTATTTTTCTTTGAAGCTCACGTTTTTCCTCTTCAAGCGTTTTATATTTTGACAAGAGTTTTTCGTGGCCGGTTATATTGATGAATTGATATGCCCAGACAGCCGTTTCTCCCCATGTTGTTGTGCTTTTTTCAACTCTATATGAACGCTCAGGATTTCCTGTCGGTTTAGCAATTGATAAAGAAAGTCCTTCGTCGCTGTTGAGTTCGTTGGCTTTGGATATTTTAAGATCTTTTAGGATGCATGTGCTGAAACTGGGAACAATAAACATTAGTCCGCAGTAGATTGGATCGGTTGGATAGTCAGCGTCATTGTGGCTCAAAATGG
>JAEUSG010000211.1 GCA_016788315.1 Fibrobacterota bacterium
GCAAGAAAATTTGTCGCCTTTTGTAAGGAGAATTGGCCTAAAGATCCAAAGAACGGCTATGCTTCTTACCTTGAAAGAATACAGCAGTTGCTTGAATTGCTCGATAGTTCCGATCCGGTTATGGACCAGTTGTTGCAATGGCAGTCAAAAGAGCGGAAAATATATCATGATAATTATCTTCAATGGACATTTGGTAGAAATAGGAATAGAGAAGATATTTTAAAAGATGCTGATTATGCTTTTCTCAGAAATGATATTTTTCAGGTAATGAAGGATTGTTGCTTTCCTTTGCAGACTATTCGTCTCGCACTGGTTTCATACCAGTCATTTGTTTTGATTCCTACAATCAAGGATCTCAGATTTGTTGACAATACTCCTAAAATATTTTCCGATGACCAGAACATCCTCAAGGCCTATGCCAACCTTGGATCAAAATTTAGTCAGGCAATTATTGATTCTTTCAATTCTGCGATTAACTTTAATTAAAGAGCGCCATGCTGGACGTTGGTGACTGATGATGATGTTTTTTCACACTCTCAGATTTCTTAACTAGTTTGATATGTTTGCAATTATCCCTCTAAGTCATATGCTTTCAGCCGCGCTTCAGTTTTTTGTGCATAATATTATTAGTTATGAGTCAATCAGGAATGGACTCCACGAACCCTCTGCTCTGAATTCAATTACTTCTGATGAATATGTGTCCACCAGATGTTTGTAGTCTATATTTATCAACTCGGTTAATATGATTTTTTCTATTTTAGGTAACAGTGAACATTTATGTGTAAGAAGATCTATAGTTTGGCTATCACATTCATTGCCTGAGATGTCAAGAATCCTCAAATTGCTAGCAAGTTTGGAATCCAACAGATATTTTAAAAACACACTATTAATATTCATGCTTGTCAGATGCAGTTCTTCTAATTTAGGAACTAAATTCAAAGTGAATAATTCTTTAAAATCATCAAGCCAAGAATCTTCGCTGAATATCAAACTAGTACAAAAATCCAATGATAAGGAACGCAGGTGGGGATGTGGGGTGGAAAGCAAGCTTGATATTGATCTTTGCTGTGGAAGCACTGGCCACCATGTTAAGCTCTTTAGCTTTTTGAAAGAATACTTTTCGGATGTTTCAATATTTATCAATTCAAGTACAAGATGGTTAAGGTTTGGTAGCGCTTTCCACCAACCGTTACTTGCCGACGTTATTTTCCCTGGGTTATACTCAGGAGTATTAGCCTCCGATGCTTCCTCTAAGTGGAGTGTTGTTAATTTTGGAAAGCTGTTATTTTTAAACAGCTTAATTAAAATTTCGTCAAGATTATCGTGAAGAAAGTTCAGCCGAAGTTTTAGATACTCAGCCTCTGATAGGCTTGAATCCTGGATTAAGGAAGACAAATCTACTCCACTTAAACCATCATTTTCTAAACCCAAAATGATTTTTTTCGCAGGTTCAAGATTGCTCTTAGCAGCAATTGGTTTTTCATTCTCCTGTTTAACAAAGTCGTCGAATAATACATATCCTTTTCCGTAAAGTGTTTCGAGCGTCTCTTTATGAACAGTTGGATCAAATTCCAGGTATTCCAATGTTTTTTTGTTGGAGCCTCGGACTAAAAGGATTGTTTCTTTTATTGTTTTTTTCATTTTATCTACCCACTCCCAATATATAATAGTCTTGGATATTGTAGTAGGTAAAATATTAGTTTCTTCATGTATTTTATAAGTCATAAAACTTCAAATAAATTAAGTTGGAATCGTGGAAATTAAAGATATTCTTGGGCTTGATATAATAATAAGCAACAAGCGAACTCGCTATATCGGAGTATCTGAAGTAGAAGATAGGTCTCCTGATTGTTTAACGCTGTTGTTCGTAACAGCGGGTAGTGTTATTGTTAAGATTAACAAACAGGTTGTTGTAGCAAAAAAGAATGACTTTCTTTATTGGAGCTGGGATAAGTTTGAGGAATTAAAGTCAGATTTAGCAAAACCGCCATCCTATTATTTTATCTCATTTCGTTGTCTGACTGCGTCGGGTGTTATTGTTCCACCAAATGATTTTTTGCCTGTCAAATTTACAATTGCTGATCCGGGTCCAGTATTAGAAATATTCAGCGAACTTTTTATGCTGTTTAATGGAACCACAACATATAGAAAACTTCAGTCATCCATTCTGGGTTTGAAACTGCTTCATCTGATTTCAGTAAACGAATCTGCTCCAGTCGAAAAACGGCTTGATGCCATTTCGAATATGGACTCGCGTATTCATGATGTAATAAACCAGATAAATAACAATATTAAAAAACCACATCGCTCAATTCATTTGGCCAAAAGTATACGTATGCACCCAGTCAATTTTATTGCTCTTTTTAAGAAAGAGACGGGCATGACACCAAGGCAATACGTATTGGAACGTAAGATTGATAAAGCGAAAGATTTTATGACGCTTCATGATGATTCGCCTACATCAGCCTCTTTGGAATTGGGCTTTCATGATTACGCCCATTTTTACCAGACGTTCAAACGACTGGTAGGGGTATCGCCTATGGAGTACATAAAGCAATACCGTAAAAATATCACTCAAGATAAATAATCTTTTTTACCATTGTTCCTGATTTGCTTACTATTCTTACAACATAAAAACCTGACGGTGAAATGGTACCATTGAAATCACGCCCATTCCATACTGCTTTGCAAATGCCTTTATCCTTGACGCTATTTTCTAAAGTATAAATAAGTTTGCCATTTAAGCTATAAATAGCAGCATTTACCATACCACGTTCTGAATTATGATAGCTCAATGTTAATGTTGATGTGAATGGATTGGGATCGGCGTTTATAACACGAGATCCTTTTGTAATAGTAGATTTTTCGGACGCTACGTTGGGCACATTTCGATATTTAAAAGCATAGGTGGCCTGACCGACGCTCGAACCTATAAATACTTTATGTCTTCTGTCAAAGGCCAAATGTTCGCCAAGGTCAGGAGTGGTTGTGTCTGAAGCTATCTGCTCCCATGTACGGTTTCGTACTGTATAGGCGAATGTTTTTCCACCGCCTATGGCAATAACAACGTTATTGAATGGATCATAGGCTAAATTTGGTCGAGCTGTGGTAGAATAACCTGTAGGGTAAGGTAATGTGTCCCATTGACCTGTTACACTATTAAGTGTCCAGAATGCCACACCACTTTCGATTACCCCCATAACACCTAGGCTGTCAATGAAGTCTCCATAAGTATAGGTGGCTGCGTGTAAAGTTGCAGAGATTGAACTCCAGGCAGATGTTGATGAATTGTAAGAGTAAACATTTGAACTATAGGCTTTGGGAACCATGATAAACCGTTTATTGATAGGATCGAATGAACAAACTACACCTGCTCCAACAGTCTGAGAACCTGTTTGCGGTACTAATTCAAATTTGTCACTCCTAAAAGAATAACGCCATGTTCCACTGCCGCCTGTCCAATCATATGGAATTGACGATGCAAGAATGTTGCCAGCCGTACCTCCTGCAAACCACACGCAGCCGTTGACTTCGTCTGCCGCGTAATAGCGGGTACAACCATTCCCGGGTCGAGGTGGACCACATGGATCTACTGTGCGAAGAGTCAACCAGTGCTCAGTTGCGGGATCGTAGGCAGTAAGATCATTTCCGTATCCGCTGGCAAAGGTGGTTCCAGAATTGTTACAACCGCCATATTTTATAAGATACCCTGATGTGGGATCGTATTTAAGTGGAACTTCACCACCGCCAAAACTGTTTCCTCCGATTCGAACCCATTTTCTCTCTTGCAGGTTTAACAGTTTCGTGTTTAGCGGATATTGAGGCCTGATATTATCTGTACTTATCTTAGAAGGCAATGCAGGAAGGGTTGGTAATGAAAGTGCTGTAAGGTTTGACGAACCTGAAGGCTGTAACCTTAATGCCCAAACACCATAGAAAGGCGATGAAACGACGAATGTTCTGCTCGCTGCATCAAAATCTGCAGCCTGAAGAAATACCAAACGACCCCTGGAACCAGGCAATTGCGGCAGAAGATTAGTAGTAGAAGTTGCTTTTAATAGCGGAATTACCGGTTTTCCGACATTGGTAAGAGCAGACCATTGTCCTGTTGATAAATCCAGAGTCCATGTATCTTCCAGAACTGCTCCGCCGCCTCTATAGGCGTAGCCGTAGTCGCCTTTAACTCCACCGGTACCACCGTGAATGATTATCAAGTCATTGAAAGGGTCATAAGCTGCAGCGGCACCTACGCGCATAGGTGGATTACGGGTCGACGAAAGTTTGGTCCAAGTGTTTGTGGCATAATTGTAAGTCCAGGTTTCAGCAAGTTCGCAATTAAGGCTATCCTTTGCAGCGGCATCTGCGTTCTTGACCATGTACACACAGACTCCATACTTTTTTGCATAAACCCAGACTGCGGCCAGGGCATTCTTAGGAGAGCCTGGTGTTGATTTGCTCTCCCATGAATTGGTATTTGGATTGTAGCATCGTGTTGCATCTCTGTTACCAATAACGGACCATTCTCCATCATAGGCAGGAGCCCTGATTACTCTGTCGTTTATTGAATCGTAAACTATCCTGATGCTGCCTCCAGGATAATATCCTGTTGAATTCATTTTTGTAAATTGACCTGTTGCTGGATCGAATTTCCAGATGTCGCTGTATAGCGTATTGTAAGAGGCAGCAGAACCGGTACCTCCCATCATCCAAATCACTTTTCTTTTGCCGTCATAGGCCATGCTCCACCAGGGACCGGCTCCAGGTCTGTTAGACGGAGATGGCCATGAATAGTCCGGTGCCTTTTCCATGAGCCATCTTCTGTTTGTCAGGCTGAATGAATACAGGTCGTTACTCTCTGTTGGTGTGTAGCCTCCATAACGATAAAACTTGCCGGAATCGGGATAATAACACATGTAAGCGCCCTGCCCGGGTTCAAGTTCGCGCCCGAAAGGATCGGCAGGGACTTCAGCAATTTTTGTCCAAACATTCACCTGAAGATTTAGTGCTGCTGGATCTGGTTCGGGATTCCAGCTAAAAGCAATAGACGTAAGAATGGTTAACGCTATTAAATGATACATTTTGCCCCCTTAGGATAAACGCGTGGTAACATAAGTATATATACCTTTACTGGCATAGTATAGGTAAAATGTAAGTGATATCAGGTATAATTTAAGTGCCGGATGCTGATTAAACTATATTTAAGCCAATACAATGAAAGACAATAATACATGGCTTCCGCTGTCGGGTATGTATTCAGAACCGGTTCATCTTAATGGAAATTCTGTCATCCATTTCGCAGCCGATGCAGCACAGGTTGTTTTAGAAAACGGCGGTGAAACTTACAGGGCACAGGAGACCTTCGAGCGTATCGCTAAAGCATGCGGTATGGTGGAAGCGGATGCCTTTATCGTAGCTACCGGCATTATTGCCAATATCACAGACAAGGGTGATAAATCATATTCAATTTCTAAAAAGGTTATGCGCCGTACTATACATCTTGAGAAGGTTTCTTTAGTTAATAGTATTACACGGGATCTTGAGAATGGCTCAATAACACCTGTTGAGGCTAGAACAAAGATACGTTCACTCAGTACTCTTAAGAATTATCCGCTCTGGATACAAGTTATAGCCGCAGCGGTATCTGCCTCTCTCTTTTCCAGGCTTTTCGGCGGTTCTTTTACGGATCTTCCTGCGGCGTTTATCATAGGAGCGCTTTTAAGACTCTTTATTGTAAGGATGGATGAACGTGGATATGCACAGTTTTTTTACAATGCAGCGGGTGGATTTATCGCTTCGTTTCTGGCTCTTTGCGCTGCCGGTTCCGGTTTTGCGAATAATGCAGACTATGTTATCACCGGTGTAATAATGCTTCTTGTTCCGGGAGTGAGTATTGTAAATGCTATCCGTGATACAATTGCTTCTGATATCATTGCCGGAACGGCAAGAGCTGTTGAAGCTTTTGTTCTTGCTGTTGCTATTGCACTCGGGACAGGTATCGCTCTTCAATTATGGTCGGTGATATCATGATGGAATTTTTAGTTCAGACACTGTATGCTGCTGGTGCAACCTTCGGTTTTACAATTCTTTTCAACACCAGAAGATTTGAGTCATTTGTGGCAAGTCTCTCAGGCGGCCTTGGATGGCTGGTTTATCTAATTGTTCTTGATAAAACAGGTTCACTTTTTGAAGCGAATCTTCTCGCTGCCGCTTTTGTCGGTGTTATTTCTGAAGTATCAGCAAAGTTATTCAAAAAGCCGGCTACTCTGTTTATTGTCAGCGCAATAATTCCGCTGGTACCTGGTGCATTGATTTACAAAACGATGGCCAGTGCTATTTCAGGAAGTCACAGCGAGTCGTTAACTGTCGGAATGGATACACTGCTTATTGCCGGTGCAATTGCCGCTGGTCTTGCCTTCTCTTCGTCAATTATGAAGGTTTTGTTCAGCCTCCGTAAGCCACGACATGGCCTGAGCCGACGGTAAAAATTCTGTTGCCTAGAATTATTGCTCCGTCACAAGCTCTGCTGTCCAATGCCTGCATAGAAGATATTACCGATCCATCATTGTCAATAATGGAGATACTGCCCCGTTCGATGGCAGAAGATGCAATTACCCGGCCATTGATTAGAGTGGGAGAGGCGCATATAGCTTTCTCCCCTGCAGTTCCATCAATTTTCCAGACGGGTTCGCCCGTATTTGCGTAAACAGCTTCATTGCCGCCGGTGAGATAAACGATACTATCGCTGATTGCAGCTCCTTTATTGAAAACACCATCATGATCTGTTTCCCAGAGCATTTTACCTGTTAAGGTTGATAGCAGTGCTATTCTGTCGTTCTCCGTTATGACGCAAAGATGTTTTCCTTTAGCCTGCAAAAAAGCTTTGCCGTCAAGTTTACTATCCTGCGATGTCCATATAATAGAACCATTGGCTGAATTAAAAGCAGTGACATTTCCATTATCCGTCTGGCAGAAAAGAGTGTTATTTAAGAGCGCAGGAACGAATGAGGGAGATGGTAGCTTCTGGGACCATTGTAAAGAACCGTCATCTTTATTTATTGAGAAGAGAGTTCTTCCATCCTTTGAGAGTCCTAAGAGCGAAGTTCCGCTTGCGCTGAGATAAGACCAGCCCTCGCCTTTAAGCGGCGCGAATGTACCTAATTTATCACCGGTTAACGGGTTTACTACGTGGCACACTTCACCATCTGTCATGTATAGTCTATTGCCTAGAATGCATCTGTCTGGAAAACGTCTGTTTTTAAACAGGTCGCCGGAAGAAAAACTCTGCTCCCATTTTAATTCTCCGGTTACAGCATCAAAAGCAATAAGTCCACCCCCTTTGCCGTATCCTTTACCCGCAATGATAAGGCCGTTCCAGGCGAGTGGTTTATATGCACCTGTTGCTGATTTTACCTCTGCCCTCCAGGCAAGCTCTGTTGAAGATGTTGTGGTTGAAACCAATTCAGATTCAACAACACGGCTGTTTCCAGCATCTCCTGCAACAAAAAGCCAGCCTTCAGCTTGAGGCGCTGTTTTTCCGGGAATATTATAGATAGTGAAGGCTACAGCAATAACAGCAGCGGCAGCAAATAGAAGTCTATTTCTAAAGCGGCTACCCCGTTTTTCCTGCTCAAGCAAAAATAACCCCTTTTCGTAGAAGGAGTTATGCGTCTTTTTGTCTGTTTTTAATACAGAATTGAGAAGCTCTTTAATTACCTGTTCAGATTGTCTGTTTTCTTCATTCATATTCATAAATACGTTTCAGTCTATTTTTAGGGACAATGCGGCACTCTCTTTTTAAGCTTTTCCAAAGTACGGTAATAGCGCTTTTTTGCATTTTCCATAGTTATGCCGCATAAAAGAGCAATTTCGGCAAATTCATGCTCAGCATAAATACGTAGGGAGACAATCTTTCTCTCTTCATCTGAAAGCTCGCTTAAGATTTCCCGAACAATACTTTCATCTTCACCTTTTTCAGCACAATCGGAACTAATTTCGTTGCAGGTTAGTGAATCATCAACCGGTACTGCATTTCTTGTTTTTCTTTTGCGGAGCTGGTCGAAGCAGATGTTTCTGAGTATTGTAAATGCCCACGATGAAAAAGCGGTATCGCTTTTATATGAAGAGCGTTGTTTAACTATTCGTATGAAAGTGTCCTGTGCTGCATCTTCGGAATCATCTCTGTTGCCTAAGATCAGCCAGGCGAAGCGGATAAAGCGGTCTGAATATCTGTTTACGAGTTCACGGTATGCTTCATGGTCATCATTCCGTCCGAATAATGACATAAGTTCACTGTCGGAAAAATTAATCATTCACCGATGATTTTAATCAGCACTCTTTTATCTCTTTTACCGTCAAATTCAGCATAAAAGATCTGTTCCCATGTACCGAAATCAAGTTTTCCATTTGTAATTGCACAGACCACTTCGCGTCCCATCAACTGGCGTTTGATATGTGCATCAGCATTATCCTCGTAGCCGTTGTGGCGGTATTGTGAAACCGGTGCGTGTGGTGCCAGCTTTTCCAGCCATTCGTCAAAGTCCTTAATCAACCCCTCTTCGTGGTCGTTAATGTATACCGATGCTGTAATGTGCATTGGATTGACAAGCACCATTCCCTCTTTTACGCCGCTCTCTTTAATTGCAGCCTGAACGTCGGCCGTTATATTCACATAGCCGCGTCTGTCAGGAATGTTGAAAGTGAGCTCTTTTCTGTATGATTTCATAGCATTATTCCAGTATGGGAACAATTTTGGCTGTTCTTGAAATTTTTCCGCCTGGAGGAATCAGCAGCATGCCAACCTTTTTGTCAAACGGCTCCTGCTCTTCGTGGTCGTCCAGCCCCTGCCATGGCTCTATGCAGAGATATTCCTGTCCCTTATTTGCCCAGAAGCCAATTTGCGGAAAATCGTGATAAAGAACCTCGACGCCGCGTCCAAGTTTGCTGTTGAACATTCTCACTCTGCGGTTTGCGGCATTTACAACGTCGTACATCAATGTGCAGTAAAGAGCATGGTCGTTTAGGGGAATAGGTCCGTTGAAATTGTGCTGCTTAGTTTCGCCGGTAAGGAATGAATCTCCTGTATCGAGTACAAGGTACTGTTTGTAAACGCCTTCCGGAACAGAGAGAGTCCAGTCTTCGCGCTTTCCGCCTAATCCCATCTCAGTAGAGAATCCGGGGTGCCAGCCGAATTGGCACGGCATTGTTTTTCTGTCATGATTTACAATATGAAATGTGAGTGAAAGCGATTCGCCTTTAAGTTCATATGTGAGATTGAGTTCAAAATCATAGGGATAAAGCTTCTTAGTATCGGTTGATGCGCCGATTCTGTATGTTGCTTTTGCCGAATCGATTACAGAAGTTGAAGCAAGTTCAAACAGAGAATATCTTGCAAAGCCGTGGTTGCCTTTAAGAGATATTTTCTCGCCGTCAGTAGTTGAGCTGGCATCGTTTTTAAGTCCGCCCACAATCGGGAAGAGAATAGTAGAATGGTTTTTCCAGGCACCTTCAAAAGGGAGAGTCTCGCTTCCGTTATTCCAAAGCAGGGGAAGGTGTTTACCGGTCTTTGCATCAAATGCATCGTATCCGATTACTTCAGCGCCTTGACGATTAATAAGAACGGATGTGCCAGTAGTATTGTTAACAAGGCGGTCATAGCCAGGTCTGCACTCTTTATCGACAGAATAGATCATTGTATCACTTTCCTTTTTTAACGAGCAGTTTTTTTATTTCAGTATACTCAGGTAAAGAACCGACAAGCGGTTTCAAGTATTCAAAAAATTTCTTATTAACCATAAAACCGTCTGAGGTGAACATATTGTCCGGCATTGGTTTCGCATGAACAGCTACTTCACTTAACGGTGCAGTAACTATTGCTGATTTATATGGTTTATTAGAAACTCTTTTTAGAGCCGCCATTACACCGCTTGAGCCTGCTGCGGCCATTTTTACGGCTGCTGCACCAAGTTCAAAGGCCTCTTTTTTGTCAATTTTAGTTGCACGATCGGAAGCACACATTGGAAGCGATTCGGTTATTTGGAATTCGCCGCGCCATCCTTTAAAATTAGCCGTTATCAGTTTGTGAAGCGCCATGGCTGCAGAGGTTCCCCCCATTGCGCCGAACTCTGTGTTGCCGAATTTATCCTTTGTTTCGGATGCAGAGATTGCAGTTTTGTCATCCCATACAGCACCTTCACCGCAAACGATGGAGACGAAACCGCACTTTCTGTAAACAGCTTCTACCTCTTTAAGGAAACGGTTTCTGTTCAATGGTCTTTCAGGAACTACAAGTATATGCGGACCATCCTTCTCGTCCCGTTTCGCAAGAGCTGATGACGAGGCCAGCCAGCCGGCATCGCGGCCTATTGACTGGTAGATCACAAATTGATCAACTTTCTGCATATTCTTGGCGAGAGTAGCGCTTTGTAAAACGGAGAGTGCCGTGTAGCGTGCCGCAGAGGGGAATCCCGGTGTGTGGTCTGTTCCGAACAGGTCGTTATCCACAGTTTTGGGAATGCCTACCCCGTAAAGTTCATAGCCTTCTTTACGGCAGTATTTTTCAACTCTATTGATCGTGTCCATCGAATCATTGCCGCCGATGATATGGAAAAAGCGTATGTTGAATTTCTTAAGCATGGCCAGCACTTGCGGGAAATGCTCATCTTTCAGCTTCAGCCTTGAAGAGCCGAGAGCGGAGGAAGGGGTATTGCGCAGACCTTTAAGGTCGGCAGCAGATATTTTACCAAGGTCAATCAATTCACCCTTCATGAAACCTTCAATGGCATAGTTCATGCCGAAGATTGAGCCGATGTTTTTCTGTTTATGTGCTGCGGTTATCGCACCAGCAAGGCTGCTATTGATTACACTTGTAGGACCGCCTGATTGACCGATTACTAGATTGCCTTTAGTCATGTTTGAATCTTTCCTGATTTACTTTTTTGCTGAAGAGAGAAAGTTATAATAGAGTGAAATTCCAAATTTTGTTGCACTCATGCCAACAGCTAATTCATCTACAGGACTCTTCTTAAAATCTGCCCACTCTGCTCCGTCAAGCGTTTTTGTAGTAGTCATGACATATTTATCTCCAGTATTTTGATCTATAGGAAGTCGTACTTGTGTATCGTCAACGACAATCTTAACTGCTTCCATATTGCCAGTGCCGGAAAGTTTTGCAAAATTTACTCTTTCAAAAACTATATCGAAGCCAAGATTAAAGCGTCTGTTGATTTTATAGATAAACTCCAATCCTGCAGAAAAGCCTAATGTTCCGGCGCTCATGTCAAGCCAGGATCCTATACTGTCACCCTGTATCACATTTGTTTTATAAATGCCATCGAAATCAATTGTATATACTAGAGAAGTGAAAGCCAGTGCTGCATCCGCTCTAATCTGAATATTTTTCCTGTCAAGAAATGTCCAGGTCGCGCCAATTTTAAAAGGAGACAAGATTAGATCTGATGAAACGGTCATATTGCCTGCATTTTGAGGCAAACCAATTTTACGAACGATGTCGTATCTTGCCATTATTTTCTGTCTGTATGTTGCAGCGTTTATTTTAATATGCAACTTTTCTTTAAGATGGTACGTATAAATAATGGATCCGCCTACTCCCTGTCCGAACTCTATAGATGAACCGGAGTCAACAGGCTTAATGAAACATTTTATTATCTGGTAATCTTTTGACTCCATTAATGTAAAAAATGAATTAATATTGCTCGAAAGATTTCTGGTATTCCCGGAGATGCCAATTGTATGCTTTGAAACTTTTCTTTCAACATCAGGCTTTCTATCTACAGAAATTGGATTTTTATTCCCAAGTCTTTCAGCGGCAGTCTTCATCGCCCCAGCAAGATCTTCCATGGGACAGGTGCACTCGCCGGAATAGGTATCCATCATTTTGCCGGTTCTTACATCAATAATTCTAAGGTTTATCAGATATTTTGTTCCAATCTGTCCAATACTGCCTGCTATTATCTTGTCAACACCAAGCAACTGGCCGGCTTCAACCATACACGCTTTATCGTCACATGCACCGCTCTGCTGGAACCCCTGTTCTTTAAGGATGTTATCCATCTCACCGCGTTCCATAACCAGATAACGACCGGTGTTGAAGAGTTCGTTTCTGAGACGATCCGAGAGAATGGAAGTTGCATCGGATAGCGGGCCTTCTGCACGCAGATTCATGACCGCGACATTACTTTTTGATGTGGAATCCTGTGCGTTAACCGGGACTATAAAGATTCCTACAACGGCCCAAAGCAGGACTAATGTTTTAATGGTTATGTGATGCAAAAAATACCTCCATTTAATCAAATTTACTGTGGTCTAGAATATAATTCAAAAAGAGCATTCAGTTGGGCAGTTCTCGCCAATTTTATCCACTTGAATTGTTGAATGGCTGATATGAAAATCTGATTCAAGGGTACGGATTATATCTGCCACAATTAAGGCAGCTGAACTATGGTCATCGTTTTTCATGGTTATATGCATTGTAGAGGTGAACATGTTGCCTGTAATGACCCAGCAATGAAAATCATGTACCCCTTCTACTTCCTGATATTTTCCGAGTATGCTTTTTTTGACTATATCAGGATTAATTGAGCGAGGTGTTGATTCAAGCAGAATCTCTGTAGATTCTCTAATAAGTTTCCATGCCCATATGAGAATCAGAACAGCAATTAAAACACTCAGAATTGGATCAAGAAGGGTAAATCCGGTAAATCGGATGATAAAGCCGCCAATAATAATTGCTGCAGAAGAAAAGGTGTCAGAAAGGACATGAAGAAATGCTGAGCGGATATTCATGTCGTTGTGCGTCTCGTTCTTCAGGAGAAAGAAACTTACTAAATTTGTAATAAGACCAACACAGGCTATTGCAATCATCTGACCGGTCGCAATATCGACAGGATTAAATGCTCTGGAAGCCGCCTCTTTTACTATTATAACGGTAGCAACAATAAGAAAGATTGAGTTTACAAAAGAAGCAAGGACTTCTGCTCTGTACCAGCCATATGTTCTGCGATCAGTGACCGGTCTTGATGCGAGAATAATTGCGAAGAGACTTGTTGCAAGTGCAAATATGTGCGTAAGCATGTGACCGGCATCAGACAACAAAGAGAGGCTGCCTGTAATGTATCCGCCAATTGCCTCCGCTATCATTACAACACCATTGACGGCAAGCGCTATAACCAGACTTTTTCTCGCCGTTGTTTTATAGTCATGATTGTGGTGGCTGTGGTCATGAGTATGGGAGTCATGTTCCCCGTGATGATGTGTGTGTGCCATTGTTTTTTATCTTCTCTAAAATGGTTACAGTTTAATTGCTTTAATTGTTTTTATCATCTCTTTTGCTGTAGTAATTTTGTTGTCAATTGGATATAATGATGGGTCGTTTACTGTATTGCCAGAAAAACCGGAAAGTACAAATTGCCATTCAGTCTTGGAAGGCTCGAGAAGATTGATAGCTGTTTCATAAACTAGAGGCGGCTGACCGTTGAAAGATTCCATGGCATCCTTTTTTGCCGGCCATGAATCATTATTGTCGAAAGACTTATTTATCTCAACATAAAGCTTACCGGTTTTAAAAGAATCCGGTACAGTGACCGTAATCGAAAAACTCCCCGTTGGTGTTGCGCCTGTTACTGCATCAGGAAGGGGGTTGTTTTTTGTTGGCCAGGAAGCACCAACAGCCTTCAACCTGTTTAGCCAGTATGGCATGCACATTGAACGGCCGCAACTATCCGGATTGATTTTGGCGAACTTCCAATCCTGTTTACCAAAAGCATTTGTAACAAAAAGCGTTGTAATATTCCCAAGTTCATCTTCGGCCCATAAAGCCAGTTGCGGTGTTATTCGAAGGGTCATCGCCCCCATTTTTGTCTCATGCATCCAGAAGTCACCGCGACTGAAATCGAGCTGAATTGTGGTTCCCCT
>JAEUSG010000806.1 GCA_016788315.1 Fibrobacterota bacterium
TATTATTTCAACATCATATTATTTCAACAACCCATTACAATAACACACTATCATCATAACAGTGATTTTTACCACACGCAATTCGTTACAATTACTTATTGTATTTTCTGGATTACTGCCGGATAATCTCAATAAACATTCCAGCTTTATCCATTTCAGCCCTTGCCTGATCTTCGAGGAGCTTTAATGTTTCATCATCTGTAGGAACGTTGATTTTTGTAAGATAGTCTATTTCTTCTTCAGAAAGAACAGCGGGAGAATTATTGCCTGAATAGCCGATATTGGCCCTGCGGCAGACAACGTCTGCCAGCTTTATGAGAGTAGCCAACGTTTGATGCTTCTCAGAAAGATATGGGTGGTGGTGAAACTCAATTGCGTCAACTATAGAGACCGGCATATTCCAGCGGTTTGCAAGCCAGCCGCCAATACGGTCATGCGTAGTGTCAAGAACCATTGTTTCTGCATAAAGCAAATCTTCTTTATCGTCGTTGACGCGGGACATGATTTCCATAAAATCATCATGACAGTATTGATTAATAACAACTTTGCCCAAATCATGAAGCAGACCCGCAGTGAAAGCTTCTGAAGAAACTTCAGGAGCATGTTTTTTAGCAAGCAACTTTGCCGTAAAAGCAACACCCATGGTGTGTTCCCAGAAGCGTGCCAGATTAAAATAGCGGTTGCCGCCCGGATCTTTAAATGCGTCAAGAACAGAGACAGAGAGTCCCATATCTTTTACTGCATCAAAACCGACAATTACAACTGCCTGACTTACGGTTGCAACCTGACGCGCCATTCCGTAGTATGCGCTGTTTGCGAGTTTTAGAATGCGTGCTGTAAGAACCTGATCATTTTCAATTAGTTTTGCCAAAGTCTGTGCAGAACTCTTTGGACTATCGACTAGCTGCATCAGCCTTGACACAACTGTAGGTAGCGTTGGAAGCGCAATAATCTTTTCAGCTATAAAACGCAGCTTTTGTGCTTTGCCAATCTGCGCAGTGGTACGCCGTTCATACGGTTGTAAATTATCAGGCATCTATATCCACCAAAAAAAAACCGCCTCGAGGAGACTTCCTTCTTGCAGGAGGCCCTTCCGGCTGCTTTTCCTCTTTTTTTCCTTTGTTCTGATTCTGACGCTCTCGTTCTTCTTTATCTTTGTTGACAAGTTTATCCTTTGTCTCTTCAGAGGTCTGCACCTGCATCTTTTTTTCTTCGTCTGCTAAAACCTGTTTCTGTGTTGCAAGTGCCACATCAACTGCCGGTTTATGTATATCGCGGGACTGAAGTTTGTCAATATTCTGTGAACGGGAAAAGCTGTCGTTAAACTCTATGGGGCGCATAGTGTCTATTCATTCATGCGCCGGATTAAACGGCTGCGCATTTTCAATATTGCTTTCGAATGGATCTGGGAAACACGGGATTCTGTTATACCTAGAACTTCACCGATTTCCTTTAATGTAAGTTCTTCATAGTGGTAAAGAGCGACAACCAGCTTCTCTTTTTCGGGGAGCGAAACGATTGTCTCTTTTAAAACTTTTTTCGTCTCTTCATAGCCGAGTTCTTTAAGTGCATCGCCGCCCTGAGGGTCTTCGATAATGTCCATTATCTTGGTCTGCTTGGAGTCGCCGTCATGACCGCTTCTCGCCTCTTCCAGAGAGAGAATAGTAGTCGGGCTTACATCAGAGAGCATCTCTTCAAGTTCTTTAACAGAGATTCCAAGCTCCTGTGCAATTTCATCGTCGTATGCTGCACGGCCAAGTTCATTTTCTAGCTTTGCATATGCGCGCTGCAGTGTGCGTGATTTCTGACGGATAGAACGTGGCACCCAGTCAAGAGCACGAAGCTCATCAAGTATAGCGCCTCTTATTTTATGTGTAGCAAAGGTTTCAAACTTTACCTCACGAACAGGATCGAAAGTTTCAACAGCCTTGATAAGCCCCAAAATACCGGAACTGATAAGGTCATCTACCGAAACAGATTTCGGCAGATTAATGGCCATGCGCTGTGCTGTATATTTGACAAGAGAGGCATACTCAACAAGCAGCTTATCCTTTGCCTGCTTGCTTCGTGTTTCGATATACTCCTGCCAGACTTTATCTATTGCCATCTTTTCACCTGTTTATAAACATTAAGGCTGCAGATTCATCTTTTTCAAATCATCATTTTTGGTAGGCGCAAATTTCACCAGAAGACCGCCTTCCCACTCCTCATACTTTTTATCTTCCATTGACTGTAAAATAGCTTTCAGAATAATATCAGAGATAACAATTCCTATAAGCCAGAAAATCACATACCCGATAAAGGCTTTCAGCGCAATTGCCGGAAGAGAGGTTAAAACAAACTCTTCACATGAGAAAATACCTACTAAAAGCAGGGTAAAGAAAACAAAAAGACTGACAAGCTGAGCTATTTTCTTAGTGAGTTGAACCATATTTTACCCTACGCTTTCCTGAAAATTGAGGCTAATTTTCCGAAAACACTCTCTTTTCCTACAGTTACAGGCTGTCCTACAAACTTTAAAGCAATTCTATGCATCGATTTGCTGAATGGCGCATCAGGGTGTGCCAAAGTAATCGGAGTCTGCCTTATTACCGATGAAGAGACTTTTGGATCACGAGGAAGGGCACCGAGAAACTCCGGCTCGCGGCCGAGGAATCGTTTGGCTAAAGTTGCGAGACGCTTATATACGTCGAGCCCCTCTTTATCGTCACGAACCATATTGGCCACTATACCAATTTTTGAGCAGCCGGCAACGGCCATCATCTTCATAGCAGCATACGCATCAGCAAGAGAACTTGGTTCGGGTGTAACAACTACAATCTGCCTGTCGGAAGCGGCGGCGAAGGCGCGAACTGTGTGAGCAATTCCGGCCTGAGTATCAAAGATCAGGTAATCAGAAGATGTTTCCAATGCACTGAACTCTCTTAAAAGCCGCTTTAAAGAACCTGCGTCAATATTAGCAAGTGACTCAACGCCGGAACCGCCTGGAACAATTGTTATTCCGCCGGGACCTCGCATAGCAACGTCGCCAATCTTTGCACGCCCCTCAGTAACATCCTGTAATGTAAACGAAGGATGAATACCTAGAAGGATATTTATGTTGGCAAGACCAAGGTCTGCATCGAAAAGTGTTACACTCTTATTTAGTTTCGAAAGCATAATTGCAAGATTGATACTGATATTTGTTTTACCAACGCCACCTTTACCCGATGCAACAGTAACTGCTGTGCACTTACCGGATGACTGGCGAACCGGCTCATCGTAAAGAAGAGCGTCAAGCCTGTCGCTTTCGTTAACAGAGGCTGCGAGTGTACGCAGCGATTGTGCCTGATCTATCATGCAGCGCCTCCCCCCGCAATAAGGTTGGCTAGAGAACGGCTGTCGGCAAGACTTAAATCATCAGGAATGCTCTGACCTGTGCTGATATAGGAGATGGCTTTGCCGGACTCTTTTACAAGATTGTAAAGTGTGCCATAGCTGATAGTTTCGTCCAGTTTAGTTACGATAAGTCTGTGATAACCGATTTCAGAATATTTACGTTCTATTACACGAAGATCCTTCATCTTGGTTGTGACTGAAACAGTAAGGTGAACTTCATCAGGATCAAGAGCAAGAAGAGTGCGTCTGAGATCGTTCATATGTTCTATGTTTCTCTGGCTTCTTCCTGCAGTATCGATAAAGACCATATCAAATCTGCTGAACTTTTCAAGTGCAGCTTTCATTTCGTCATCTGTATAAACAATTTCAAGTGGGATGTTTGATATCCCGGCAAACTGCTGAATCTGCTCAATAGCGGCCATTCTATAGTTGTCAGCTGCAATAAGTGCGACTTTAAGATTTTCACGCAGACGGAAATGGGCTGCAAGTTTTGCAATTGTTGTTGTTTTGCCTACACCGGTTGGACCTACAAGAGCAATCCTTCTCGCTCTATCAAGTCCTTTCTTTATGTGGCCGGAAACAGGCATATCAGACTCAACCGCTGCAAAGAGACGGCGGCGCAGGGCAACATCATCATTCGCTGACTCTGCAGGAAGCCCCTTTTTAATCTGCTCAATCAGCTGCTGTACGTGTGCTGGTGAAACTTCATTCTGTTCAAGCGCATCGCTTATTCTTGCAAGTGCCGGAGGAAGTGCACTCTCTTTTGATTTTTCGGCAGCCTGATCGGCTATGCTGTAAACAGCGCTTCTCATGGCGTCAATACCGGCAGTGAGTGAACGGAATTCAGATTGCGCAGGCGAATTAAATTCCGGAAGAACTGTACTTTCACGCATTGGTCTCTCCATTACAGCTGTGGCTGAATCTGACCCGAACACAGGTGAATCTATATATCGTCCTTCGCTGTTCTTTTTCAGTTTTTTAGGCGAATAGGTCATTGCATATTCAGGAGCAGCCTTCTTTTGAGCAGACTCATCAAGACCCGCTGTAACTTCGTATCGTTCGCCTCCGAATAGAGCATTGCCTGTCTTTCTTGTATTCAGGATAACTGCCTGAGGACCAAGCTCATCCTTCACGAGAAGAAGTGCGTCCTTCATTGTAGCTGCTTTGAATTTTCTTATTGTCATACATGCGCTCCTTGCTGTATTACTCTTTAACCTTAATCATTCCGATACTGCGTATATTTATGCCTGATGCTATTTCATTATAGGAAAGTATGGCCGCGCCAGGTACAGAGGGCTCCGTCATCTTTCTGAACTGACTTCTTACAATTGGAGAGGTGAGAATAACCGGCTGTTCATTCTTTGACATTACTCGAAGCACCTCTTCGTTTACAGCTTCCAGAATCTTTGATGCCATCTCCGATCTTAAAACAAGCTTACTTCCGCGATCTGTTTTTTGCATTGACACTTCAAGAAGCTGTTCAAGACGTGGATCAAGAGTAATTACACCTATCGCCCCGCTTGGATCGCGGTACTGATCGCATATCTGGCGTGACAGCGAATCGCGGACAAATTCAGTAAGAACATCTGTATCCTTGGTCTTTTCAATGTTATCTGCCAAAACTTCAAGAATGCTGCCAAGATCCCTGATTGAAACACGCTCTTTAAGCAGATTGACAAGCACCTTCTGCACATCACCATTGGTCATCTTGTTCGGTATCAGCTCATCGACAACCACAGGGTTGCGCTCTTTGAGGTTGCCAATAAGTGTCTTGATATCCTGGCGTGTCAGAATTTCCTGTGCATGCGACTTGATTATTTCTGTTAAGTGAGTTGCAATTACGGCCGGCAGTTCAACTACTGTATAACCGGCAAGCTCAGCTTCCTCTTTCTGAGATTCCGTAATCCAGATTGCAGGAAGACCAAAAGCCGGTTCCTTTGTCGGAATACCCCGAAGCTCTTTTGAAACAGAGCCAGGATTCATTGCAAGATAGGAGCCGCTCATAAGCTCGCCGCCGGCAATTATGGTATTCTTTATCTTGATTTTATACTCGTTAGGTTTAAGCTGAATATTGTCACGTATGCGGATTGGCGGAACAATAATACCAATCTCACTTGCACACTGACGGCGAATCATTGTGATTCGTTCAAGCAAATCGCCGCCCTGTGAAAGGTCAACAAGCGGAATAAGGCCATATCCGATTTCCATCTCCATCTGGTCAACATTCAGATAATCTTCGATGCGCTCTTCTGCTTTTGCTTTTTCTTTATTGGAGACAGCCGCCTTAGCCTCTTTCTCTTTATCTTCAGCAGACTTGGTATCCATCAGTCCATTCTTAACCATGTAGCCTGCAATTCCAGCAAAAGCCGACAGACCGAGGAAAGGTATTGTTGGAAATCCGGGAACAAGTGCAAATAGACCCATAATTCCGGACGCAATAAAGAGCGCTTTAGGACTCTGCAGCAGCTGACCTGTTATTTCAGAACCAAGATTGCTTGCAGAAGCTGCACGCGTTACAATAAGACCGGAAGCAGTTGATACAAGAAGCGCAGGAACCTGAGTTACAAGACCATCACCAATTGTCAACACCGTAAATCTGGTTAGCGAATCCTGAAAGGACAGGTCAAACTGGAGCATTCCAATTATGAAACCACCTACAACATTAATTGACGTCATTACAAGTCCGGCAACTGCATCACCGCGAACGAATTTGCTCGCACCATCCATAGCTCCGTAAAAGTCAGCTTCACGTCTGATAGTGTCGCGTCTTTCCCGAGCTTCAGCTTCTGTAATCATACCTGCATTAAGGTCAGCATCAACAGCCATCTGCTTGCCGGGCATGGCATCCAAAGTAAATCGCGCTGCAACTTCAGCGATACGTGATGAACCTTTGGTGATAACGACAAACTGGATAACAACGAGAATAATAAAGATGATTGTTCCAACAACAATGTTACCGCTGGTAACAAAGGTACCGAAAGCATTGATAACTGAACCAGCCTCGCCTTCTGCAAGGATAAGCCTGGTACTGGCTACGTTAAGCGATAAACGATATAATGTTATAACAAGGAGTAATCCCGGAAAAACGGAGAAATCGACTGTCCGTTTTGTGTACATAGAGACCATCAGAATAAGCAGCGAGAGGGAAATATTTGCCGAAAGAAGGATATCAAGGAGCAAAGGATGCATAGGAATAAGCATGATGCAAAGGACGCCAACGACGCCCGCTGCCACCAAATAGTCATTATTCCTGACTATTTTTCCAACTATTCCTTGAGCTTTTCCGAGAGCTTCCACTTAACGTATCTCCCTTGTTTTCAGCACTTTATCCCGAAGTGCTTTTCTCTGTCGAAGCTAGTAAGTGCCTGTATTCACTGTAATTGCTTCAGGGTTTTCAAGTTCTGCTTCACCTGGACGTGCTTGCAAGATCGGTGCCAATGTCGCTTCATAAGCTAAAACCTTATTGTTGCCATAATCTGCAACCCATAATCTTGGAGGATTCTTTGTATAGTCAAAAGCCAATGATCGGGGAAGGCCGTTTGGAATATCTACATCATTCTGTGCTGCCCCGATAATTTTCTTAATCTTGCTGTTGCCCTCATCCGCTATATATGCCGTAGGTGAAACAGAGCGCTGATCTGCAACTATTCTAGGGTTATGGAAACCTGTGAATGACACAACTAGCGAATCTCTCATACCATTTGTTGAACGGGCGCGTAAGACCTTATACCCGCTGCCGATCCATAAAGAATTGCTTATTGGTGAAAAGGCAATAGAAGTAAATCTATCGATAGAATCATAAACCACACCGCCGACCGTTCTCAAAGTATCAACAACTGCACTGTTCATTACTTTCAGCAAATATCTCCGATTATCAAGAGTATTCACAACACCTATCCAATAAACATTATCATTCACAGGATCAGCTTCTAATGCTTCTATCTTGTTGCTGGATCCAAGCGCAAGGTCTACTTTAGGGCCTGCTGGTATTGTGATTTTCCTTACAGTGTCGGCATTAGCTGAAAAAGCAACATTTTTAACTTTACACAAGGAAAAAGAAGTAGTACTTGTTCCAGTCAAAGGCCACCTATATCTGAACTTACCATCATCATCCAAAACAAACAGCGTATCGCAGAAAAATGCTGATGTTGTTTTAGACTGCTTTGTCCGGTCAACAACCCAAAGAGCCTCTGTTCCAAAATTAGGGTCCGATGGTAATACAGAGAGAAATTTTATCTGCTGAAATCTTGGCAATGAGAAAAGCTTTCTACCGCGCTTATCAAGCTTGTTCAGTGACGAGATCTGGCCGTTTGTAGATGCCACCCAAACAGAATGTACCTCATCATAAACGATAATTTCGAATGGGTAATATGTATTACCACCTTTGCCATCCGACAAACGCAACTTACCCATATAGTCAAGTGATTCTGCAATAAGAACTGGCGCCTTGAATACCCAAATACTGTCAAACTCACCTGCTGAACCTGCAGGCAGAGCCGGTCTCATGTTATCAAAAGAGAATTTTGTATGAAGAAAATCATTACCATCTTCATCCCTCATGTACACTTTTAGAGTTTCCTGAACTGTCGGGTTTAATGCCATTCTGATTCTGTTAATCGTATCTCCGAAATGGTTACTGCCAACCATAACAGAACCCATTTTAACACTATCAAGGTATGGGGCATGATTAATTAGCGAAATAACAATCTGATTGCTTGCGAAACCGCTGTTCTTGAAAACTACGGTTACCGTATCTGAGTTATTAGTTGATGTATATCCGCCCTTGATGTTATTCCAGGCTATTTTAACAGTATCGGCAAAGATCAAAGTATCCCGTCTGTTACGCGATGCTCTGTATATCTCCAAACCCTTATGTTTCCATTCGATCAAGGAATCATTTATTCCTTCGCCGAATACTGCAGTAAATGTAATGGCTTCACCCCTGAAATCTGTTCTTTCAGCATATATTTCAAGGTATGGCACATCATTTCCTGTAGGCTCATCTGAACAACCGGCATTAATTAACAGTACAGCCAAAGCCGTTATTGAATAAATTAATTTCCTTTTCATGCCGCTTTTCCTTTCAATTTGTAAACATAGGCCAGAATTTCAGCCACAGCGGAGAAGTATTCCTTCGGAATTTCCTCTCCAATCTCAATAAGGTCGTACATACCTCTCGCGAGTGGTTTATCCTCAACAATAGGAATATCATTAGCCTTCGCAATCTCTCTGATTGTTTCAGCAGTCTTTCTTTTACCTTTTGCAAGAACTACAGGCGCTTTATCAACACCGAGTTCATACCGAAGCGCAATAGCAATAAATGTAGGGTTGGTTACAACAACGGTCGCCTTAGGCACTTCACTCATCATTCTGCGCTGCGCCATTTCCCGCTGAAGGCTCTTTATCTTGCCCTTAACTTCCGGATCTCCTTCAGACTGTTTGCGCTCATCTTTAACTTCAGTCTTTGACATTTTCATATTTTTGTTATATCGATATTTTTCGTATATGAAGTCAGCAACAGCCAGAAAAAGCAGCGCGATGGCGATTCTCATACCAAGATCAAAAATAGTACTGAATATAAAAATCAGAATGGCTTCAGCTGTCTGGTCAGTCATTGAATAGTAAATTGTCAGCTGATCTTTTAAAGTATATGCCGCTACGGCTGTTATAAGCGTCAGTTTAATTACCTCTTTAATCAGCTTTACAATTTTATCCATTGAAAAGAGATTCTTAATACCGCTTAAAGGGTTGAGTTTTGTAAAATCAGGCACAAGCGGTTTCGTGGTAAAAAGCCAGCCAACCTGCAGAAAGTTTACCACAATACCCGTAACCAGAAGTATCGCCATAATCGGACCCAGGAGTTTAATCATCCATATGCCGCCGACAATACAATAGTGGTGAAAATTCTCAACTGATACATTAGTTCGAGTAGACTCCTGAAATACAAGACGCATCATTGTTGTCAGACCTTCGTACAGCTCAGTCCGGTATATATAGATTGACCAGAAGCCCATAAAGAGTACAGCTACCGCATTGAGCTCCTGGCTCTTTGCAACCTGTCCCTTATTTCGCGCATCTGAGATGCGTTTCGGGGTGGGGTCTTCGGTTTTTCCTTCGTCGTCAGCCACTTTACATTATTCCTTTATTTTATGCCGGTCGCAGTAAAAGTGTAATAGAATTCATATCATTAATCATCCGCTCCATCAGATACTCAAAGAAGACAATCATAGAAGGCAGCGCAACAGTTATCATAAAAAAGCCGAGTCCAATCTGTAACGGCATACCTACCATAAAAATGTTCAGCTGCGGAACTGTCTTTGCTATTATTCCAAGAGCTACGGTTACAATAATAAGTGCAACCAGAACAGGGGCAGCGAATCTGAAACCGAGTGAAAACAGATCCCCTGTTGCTCTCATAAGAACAAGAGATATCGGACCTTCCCTGTAATAAACCGCCCCAATTGGAATTATTTCGAAAACCCTTGCAGCCACCTTTATTATCATATGATGACCGCCCATTAGCAGAAATATCAGAGTGAAAATTATACTTGTGAGCTGAGCAATCGGTGTAACAGGCTGGTCTGTCAACGGGTCAACTGTTTCCGCCATTGCAAAACCCATCTGCATGTCTATAAGCTTGGAGCCCATTTGAACAATTTCAAAGAGAATGCTTCCGATAAACCCTAGAAGAAGACCGACCATTACCTCCTTGGCTACAAGAATAGCAAAAGAGAAAACTCCTGTTGGAATTACAACTGTAGAAGGCGGCAGCGTGGGAAATATTGCTACTGTAAGAAAGACCGCAAGACCGGCCTTTACAGAGGTTGGTGTAGCTCTTGAGCCAATTACAGGAAAGACGACAATCATTGTCGCCATGCGGACAAACGCAATAAGCAGCAATAGAATCTGATCTACGCTTATATCCGCAAAAGTCTGCATTTTACCTCGCTACTGTTCCGATAATATTAAACAGATTGTTGGTATAATCAATAAACGTATTAAGCATCCACGGCATCAGAAGAAGCATTGTTAGTCCTACCGCAATAATCTTCGGTATGAATGTCAATGTCATTTCATGTATCTGAGTTACTGCCTGGAATATGCCTATTACAAGACCTATGACCAGACCGACCAGAAGCATCGGTCCTGAAATAAGCATTGTCACCCAAAGGGCATCGCGTGTAATTGAAATCATCATTGCAAGACTCATAATATTTCTCCTTCAATCAGTTTCTAATTAAAACTGTACATCAGCTGCTTGACTATCAAGTGCCAGCCATCTACTAGAACAAAAAGAATAAGCTTTAACGGCAGCGAAACCATCATAGGCGGAAGCATCATCATACCCATCGACATCAATAGCGAGGCAACTACCATATCTATAACCAGAAAGGGTATATAGATAAGGAAGCCTATAATAAACGCTGTCTTCAGTTCGCTAATAATGAATGCCGGAATTAAGACAACATTGGAAAGATCCTCTGGAGTTCTTGGCAATGGAGATTTTGAAATACGAACAAACAGTGCAACATCTTTTTCACTTACATAACGGAGCATAAAACCGCGTACCGGATTCATAGCCTCTTTTAAAGCGGTCTTGTAGTCTATCTTTTCTGCAAGATAGGGCTGAAAAGCTTTTTCATTCATCTGCGTAAGAACAGGCATCATGACGAACAAAGTCAAGAACAGGGAAAGACCGATTACAATCTGGTTACTCGGCAAGGTCTGCGTTCCGAGCGCCCGTCGAACGAATGAAAGTACAATCACAATTCTTGTGAATGCTGTCATCATCATCAGAATTGACGGTGCAAGAGTAAGAATGGTGATTAAAAAGATAATTTCAAGTGTAACAGCAGCATCTTCAGGCGCTTTACTTTGATCGAAGCCGATTGATACTTTAGGTAAGATCTGCGGATGAAGATCCGCCGACATTACAAGGACAAACAGACCAAGTAGAGGTATGAGCGATCTCAATTTTGTTTTCATGCTCACTCCGCAGTATCCATGTTTTTACTGAATTGGGAGAGCGGTACACCGCGCCCATCTTTTCTGAACTTGGACAAAAATGCGTCTATTGTTTCTGAAAATGAACCTGCAACGGCACTGCCGTCACCTCTGTTGCTGCCTGACATTATGCTGTTAATCTCTTCTAGATTATCAATCTGGCTTAAAAGGGAGATTCCGCCATCTGCAACACCGATTACAATAAGTCTGTTACCAATTTTTATCAGAGAAACATTTTTCTGCGGACCTACATGCCTGCTTTCAAGAACATCAAAAAATCTTCCCGAAACGCGCGGGGCATATCCGCCTGCCATCTTTTTCTTAACAGCTTTCAAAGCAAAATAGAGTATCAGCACAATAACACCGAGGTAGAACATGATTTTAAGGGTAAGAACAACAATCTTGCTCGAATTCATCCCCTTATATACTGTCTCATCCTTCTTAGTTTCAGTTGTTCCACCATCCTGCATTGCGGCCTGAAGCTTCTGCCACTTTTCGGCAGAGACGACAGGTTCAGGCTGTGGAATGGAGTCACCTTCAACTGCTGGTGTTGTTGAAAAAAGAAGCAGTGAGATAACCGAAAGTGTCTGTATTAACCTGAATAATTGCATACCTGTAATCTCCCCAGAATGTTTTTATAATGCCCAAACAGAGCATCTCCCGTACATATAACAACAAATACCGTGCCTTAATTGAAAGCAAAACTTAAAGTAGATGTAACTGTATTAAAATCAGACAAATGTGGTTTATAGACAAACGGAGGTATAATTAATATGAAATATGAAATTTTTTCCTGATTAAAACTAAAACTTCCAGTTAGACGATTAAGTTAATGTTATCGACTTTTGTATTTAAAGAACTTCACGTGGATTTTAAAAAGGGTTTTTGTAGTGTAGACATTTTTACTGAAGTGAAGGGTGTCAGGACCTATACCATGCTCTTCGAGATCAAAACCATTTATAACAAGCTCAGCTCTTTTGGCGCCAACATCAACCTTTAAACTTGCATTGCTATTTTCGATATCAGCAACATTTATTCCATCCGCGCCAATTTTTTTGGCGTGCGCAAGAGCCATAGTCTCCAGTTCTTTGTATGTTGATCCGTTGTTATATTCCATGCTATCAAGATAGACGATCTTATCTTCAGGAAAGTTAACCGGATTGTCCCACACTTCAAGGCCATTCTTTACCGAAAAAGATGGCGCTACAATAGCCGGTTCCACAAAATCACTTTCAATGAGGGAAGCACAGGAAACCAATAAAAAGAAAAATGATAACAAAACAGATGTTTTTAAAAATTTCATTGACAAACTATACTATTTCTCGTCAATGTTTGTCAACAAACATAGCAGTAGTGGTGGGCTCGAACCCAACATTACTGCAAAATCATTTCTATTACCAATAATAATGCTAAAAACTATTTTCTATAAAATCCTGGATTCAAAACAAAAAAGAACCAGACAACCATTAACCTAAAGGAGTCATTATGGGTAAAGAACAAAATGCGAAAAAAGAGACAAAGAAAAAAGCAGAAAAGAGCCTGAAGGAAAAAAGGGCTGAGAAAGCTGCAAAAAAAGCTGCAAAAGGCAACTAGGGTCTCAAAAAAATGCGGGACCCACTATTCTGAAAGCATCGGGATAGTGGGTCACTTTGTCTCCTACAACTGACACAGCGTCGAACCGGCATGAAGTATCCGTAACACCATTTTTAGCAAGCCACACTTCAGCAACCCGTCCAATCTGCTTCTGTTTTTTTCCGGTTACATTAAATATCGGATCGCCCCAGCCTGCTCCTGAAGCTGATTTTACCTCGACAAAACAGATGCAGCCATCTTTGGATTTAGCCACTATATCAATCTCTCCACCCCTATACTGGAAGTTACGATCAAGAATTGAAAAGCCTTCGCTTGATAGATAATCGGCAGCCTTCTGTTCTGCTATAAAACCCTGTTCGCGCCGGTTCATGGGACTGGAGCAAACCAGAATCTGGTTTCTGTTATTGCAGGAGAAGGGGACTCAGTACCGGGATATACTTCAAGAACTGTTATCTTTACAGATCGGACCGCCTTGATCTCTGGTAGACGGATGACCTGTCTTTCAGGTGTGTCATCAAGATCTATTGTTAATTCATCTTTATCGTTGAAAAGCAGACGTATCTTCTGCGGTCGTGCATATTTGCCGTAGCTCTTCTCTTTCTCATGAATGCCGGATAGAATGTCAATTCTGTTAACCGCATCCGCCTTCCAGAAAGAGCATGAGAATGACGGGGTGCTTCCTGTACCCACCCATGCTGTTCTTACATTGTCATCAAGCGCTTTCTCGGGATTTCCCTCTCCTGAAATACGTGAGTAGAGAGGAAGCACAGTTTCCGGCCTGGAAAACTGATTCTTCAGAAATGAGAAATATATAATGAAAGCTGCAATTATAACTGTACATGAGGCGAGGAGAAAAATCTTCCTTCTGCGCCCTCTCATCTGGCGGAGTTCACCTTCCGTATAGCGCCGGTAGGAAGAACGTCTTGGTTCCCGCCTTCTATCAAGTTCTCGCCGGTCTGTTACCCGTTTGTCATCAGCAACCGGATTATCGCTTGCGGTATCCCCTTTAAGTACGGAAATTCTTTCCATACCTCTCGTGACCGGATCAGAAGTATCCTCAAAAACTCTGTCGAGATCCTGCAGGAACTCGTCCGCATTCTGATAACGGACGGTACGATCCTTCTTTAAAGACTTCAACACAACCAATTCGAGTCGACGCGGCACACCGGAAGTCTTTTCAGCAATTGGGGGAGGCGGAACATTGACATGTTTATATGCAACAGCCAGAGGATTGTCGCCAAGAAAGGGGGGCGTTCCTGTAAGCATCTCAT
>JAEUSG010000359.1 GCA_016788315.1 Fibrobacterota bacterium
AAATTGATTTCAGTGAAATCTTTTGCAAAAGGATATTTTTTCCAAATAACATATTTTTGTTCTTTGTCAACAAACATGGATAGTCCCATAGCATCGCTGTTGCCAGATGATAAACATATTTCAACTATATGTATTGTTTTCAAGGAAATTGGAATGTTTATTTCGTGTATGTCTGCTGTATTTATCGAAAAATGTGATCGAATGTTTAGGTAAATGGTGTCGCCGGATGAATAAAGTTTTCCCTGTAAAAACACCGAAGGTTGTTTGTTTTTTATTGGTTCACCAATAGATAGATTCATGAAGTTATGCAAATAATGAGTATCAGCTGAGTTTGAAGGGAAAGTCCAGTGATCTACATAGACTAAAAAAGTAATCCAGTTTTCTTTAAAAAAAGGGCCTCGAGCTTCAAGTCTATAATCATTTTCTTTTTTACTTTGATAAAGTATACCCTGATCACCTCCTAGTGCTGCCTCCGATGTGATAGGAAATGGGTGCACAGAAGGGTTTCTTGGTTTTTCCCATAATATTTGTTCAGAGTAGTCATTGCCTATTACACGCAAAAAATTATTTGCGCCGCAGCAAACAAAAAGCACCAGTAAAAAAATGATTGTAGAACTTTTCATTTTATGATATGTGTTTAGTCATCAATCACGGTATCCGTAATGAACATCAATATATTCTGTCAATCCAATCTGTAACAACCGTTTTAATTAATACTACTAATAGTTTGCTGCCTAAACGGTTAGTCTGTTATTTTTTTGGCGGTGCCCTCACTTTAAAAAAAAAGAGTAAAAAAATCATTCAGGTGCACCGTCTAAAATTTTGCATAATACAAAGAGGTACCACATGAAGATTACTTTATTGTTAGCAGTTTTTTGTGTCTCTCTCTACTCACAGATATTTACACCGATTGCTGACACTGACACTCAGAGTGATACGTCAGCAGGAACGAATTCTAATATAAGCGTCAGCCGCTGGTGCACAGCCTTAATTAAGTTTGATCTTGCGGCAGGGCCGGATTCAGTGGGGCGTGCACTTCTCAGACTTTACTTTCCTGGTGGTATCCCTTCCTGCACTTTATACCTTAAAGCCGCTGCCCCGGACACTTGGAACGAAGGCGGTGCAAAACCAGCAGCAGGTTCCAGTATCTCTTCTGTCCTATTAACAGCAGCTTCTGCCGGCTATGCTGATATTGATATTACTCCGTATGTAAAAACAAGAATGGCTGCAAATAAAATTGTCTCATTAGCATTAAACAGCAGTATAAGCGGATGGGTTTCAATAAATTCACGGCAAGCTGTTTCCAATAAGCCTGAACTTGTCATAGCCGGATCAAACGGGAACCCCTTTGCTGTAACAGGTGTTTCTGTTTCACCATCGCGAGCATTTGTCTATTCAGGCCGTTCATTAAAATTGTCAATACAGGTTTTCCCCGACAATGCAGAGGATACAGTTATTGTTTGGAAAAGTTCCGACACCTCAATTGTACGTGTTAACACCAGCGGTGAAATTTATGGTGTAGCGCAAGGCAATGCAAGTGTAGTGGCGACTTCGCGACAGAATGCAAAAAAAGATACATGCGATGTTTCTGTACGGGTATTGCCGGGCACAAACGATATGTCAGGTGGCTGCAACTTTTGGAACATAGGCTGGGAAGGGACGTCGCATTTCTTTAAAAGCGGTCTTAACTGGGCTACCGTTTCCGATCCGTGGAATCCGGTGCTCATTTCAGAACTGCAGCAGGCAGGTATGAACTGTCTTCGATTTATGGATTGGAATGTAGTTAACTATTCCTGCGTA
>JAEUSG010000361.1 GCA_016788315.1 Fibrobacterota bacterium
TGCAATCGAGCTGTACTATGAAAACAGTCAGCTGTTGCAGGTTATAGTACAGGATCCGGAATATAAAAACCTGCTAATTACAGAAATGAGACAATACACAAAAAGCGATAACGTAGCCTATCCGCTTAACATTAACACAACGCACTATACAAAAAAAGGGCAGACTTCAGAGAAACTTATAATTGGTAAAACGTATATTAATAAGCCGATTGAACAATACAACAATGAGTTCAAAATACCTCTTGGGGTGAAAATTACTGATATAAAATTATGAGATTTGCAATAATCATTCTGTTTGCCTCCATTTCAACATTCGCAGGACTTACGGAAGATTATTTAAGCAGCGTTACGAATCAAAAAACTAAAAATAGCAAAATAGACAGCTCTCTCTCATACAACCCCATTAACTGGGTGTTGGATTTCTACCAGAATTTTATTTCAACACAGGATGGAGATAACTGTTCTTTTCATCCTTCATGTTCTCATTATGCAAAAACTGCTATTAAGAGTAAAGGCATAATAAAAGGGACATTAATGTCAGCAGACAGACTCATTAGATGTAATGGGCCACAGCATGACATCTATGAAGCACAACCAACTACGGGATTGAATATTGACACAATTAAAACTGAAATTAAATAAACAGATGGTTATCATCGTACTGTTATTTATATGCTTTGCAAACGCAGACTCAATAGGCTCACAAAAAACAGATCTCTCTTATGCGAACTATCTATATAATCAGCAACAGTATAAAGAATCTGCCAGAGAGTATCTGAGAATTTTCTTTAATACCAAAGACAGCAGCTTATTAATGTCAGCCGCTGATGCCTACAAAAAATCGGGCGATACAGTTATGTCTATTCGTGTAATAGATTCTTTAACATCAATCATGACAGAATCTGCTGCAAAAGACAGCCTATTATTGCAAAATGCAAAACTTTCACTTATGATAGGCAATTACAACGACTGCGTTAATCGAATTCTTAGCATTAAAGCGGAAAATACCAATTGCGAAAGATACGCCATCTTTGTGGCCTGCTCGCTAATGAATCCACTATCAATAAAAACTGCAAACATAAATCCAGTACCGATAAACACAAGAGATTCTTTAATAATATCAGAGAGCGGTAAATGGAAATCATTGGTAGCGTATGCAGAGCCTAAAAAACCTTTGACAGCAGCTCTTCTTTCAACTCTACTGCCAGGTGCGGGACAATTTTATTCAGGCAGAATTAAAGATGGAATTGCTGCGCTAAGTCTTATCGGTATTTGCGCCTTTCAATCTTGGTCAGGTTTTTCCACCGATGGCAACGAATCAATAAAGGGTTGGGGATTCGGAATAGCCGGTTCTATCTTTTATGCTGGCAATATCTATGGTGCTACTGAGTCATCTAAAAGATACAACAGCAAAAGGAAAGAGGAATTCTTCAAAGGAATTCACTTTACAATCAATGAACAGTTTTAGTGTTGTTTTTATACTGTCAATCATATGCTTCGCTACTTCAATACCGCAATCATATGCTTCGATAATCAATACAGCTGAATCTTTCGACAAAATAGGGGATTATGAAGCGGCGGCTTCAGAATACAGAAGAATACTATACCATTTTCCCGAGGCAGATTCATTTGGTAATATTCGCGGCACTTTATCAAACATGCTGATCAAATGCTCAAAATACAATGAAGCTCTGGAAATAATACGAACCATAAACATTGATACCATGAATGACTCTTTAAAGCAAAAGTGTTTGATGCAGCAGGCTCTCATACTCATACTTACTGGACAACATAATAATGCCATTGACTTGATCCAGAAGACAAAAACTGAACAACATCAGTTATTAGGCTTTTGCTATATCGAACTTAATAACTGGGATAGAGCCAAAGAAGAATTCACCGAATGTTTCAGAACGGATACAATTGCACTTAAAACTTACAACAAATGGCTACAGGAAAACAAACCACCACATTTTAAGAACCCTAAAGCTGCTAAGATGTTGTCCATATTTGTTCCAGGCTTAGGACAGGTATATAACGGAAATTATGCTGATGGAATAAATGCAGCCGCTGTTAATTTCGGCAGCGGATATGCCACAGTGCAGAGCCTTTTAAGTACGCAATTTGTCGACGCTGGTCTCTTGGGCATGCTATTTTACAGGTTTTATAAAGGTAATATTTCAAACGCAGTAGCACAAACTGACAGAGCAAACACACTCATACTGAATAACTACCGTATAAAATACATTCATTGCATTAAGACGATTATGCAATAGATTTAGTGCAAAAAGAAACTTAATATATTCAACTTTTTATCGGACCTAGATAGGTACACGCCTTCGGCACGGGACTGCTATATAGTAGTCCATGTGTCTCTTCGTCAAATGCTCCGCTTTGCCTTAACGCCTCAAGAATCGGCTTTACTTGTGCTTCAGCTACAATCATTTCACTCACCTCTCTGGCAGGTGAAAGCGTCTTTAGCGCAGTTTCGTCAAAGGTAATATTTTTAATCTTACTTATAGTTGCACCGGCAGCACCGCTAGCCATAGCAGCTGCAGTAAGATCGCCAGACCTTCCTTCGTCACAGACAAGGGTAAGATTAACAAGCCCGGTAAGATATCGGCGGCTCCTGGAACCTGTGCCACCAGTAACAAACTCACGCTTACGCCAATCTGTTGACCCTTTTATATCATCTATAGCTGCAACAACCTGTTCAATTGATGCAACCTGCTGCCCGGAGGTTACGGAAAATTTTGTGTTCAAAATACCCCTGCCCAAAGGATACGTAAATATAAATCCCATGCCAGGCTTGTCCAGCTGCCCTCTGTCTATCATCATATCCATGACATCAGCGGCCTCATCGTTTGAGACCTTAAGCGTGATAAGTTCTTTTTCTGCAGGGATTGTTATTCTCCACAAACCAAGTTTATCTCGAAGTCCTGTCCCCTCACCATATATGATTGTAGGTATAGACGTTGCAGTATCAAGACCGACCTTCCCAACATCGTTGCCAAACCCTTTCTGCACAATGCAGCAAATACATGATATGTCCTGCTGATGAACACGGCGTGTTGTGGCGGTTGGTGCAAGCTCCTTTTCTTTACAGAGTGGATGACATTCAAGCAGTTCCACAGAACGGCTGTAAACCGAGCCGCGCCCGGGCAGATGTAGCATTGCCTTATCAGCAATAAAGTCGATCATCTGCATCTCATTTGATTCCGGCACCAAAAAACTCAATGTCTGAACAGGATCATCAAGCAGACTCTTACCGCCAAGAAGGCGTGCCAAACCTTTTTTCTCCTGCAGCAGTACTCTCCGTCCGGCAGATACAGTCAAAGATTCAAGACCGGCTGCCTTCAGAGATTCAATAAGCGGAACTGCAATATCCTTAGATACCGAAGCATTTATCTGTATTATTTTATTTGCCACAATATTTCACTTTCGTTAAGCGTTATCGTTCTGCTGTGCAGCTTTTCTGTTTCTGTTAACAATCAAACCCAGAATCAGCATTACAAGAATAGGACAGACAGATGCCATTGCCAGAATGCCAAAGCCTTCAACAACATTCAACTGGCCTCCTATTCCAAGGCCGAGAGCGAGCACGAGCGGAACGGTAATTGGTCCGGTTGTTACACCTGCACTATCCCAGGCAATATCAACAAATTCGTCCGTTGACATTTTTGTAAGAAAAATCAGAACTATGTATGGCGGCACAAGCATATATGCAAGCGGGATGTTCCAGATAATTTTCGCAACTCCAAGCATCATACCCAAACCAACGCCACCTGCAACTGCCTGAATCAGCAGACTCTTTTTGAAAGTTCCTACCGTCAACTCTTCGACAGTAATGCCGAGGGCATTAAGAGCCGGTTCCGCGAGTGTTGCACCGTAACCCATTACAAAGGCGAACAGCATAACAACAACAAAACCTAGTACACTGCCCTCGCCTCCAAAAAGTGGGCCCTTTGTCGGAACAAAATCATATTCGGAAGTTTCTTCTTTGTAGTCCTCTTTATTAAAAGGAATCTGTTCATATTTTCCATCTACTTTTGAATAAAAGAAATGCTCTTTTGTGCCATCCTCGTTGATTGCAGTATGCACTACAGCAGTATCAAACGGTGCTATTTTCTTTTGTTGACTCTGCAATTCTATCTTTTTAAATGATGATGGTACGTTACTGCCAACACCGTTACCAAGCCGGGAAAGACCTATTTCGATTCCAACATTGAAAAGAGACATTCCAAAAATGGCCATTATGATACCAAGAAAAATTTCATCACGTTTAGCCAGTTTCTCCCTTATAAAAACAATAAACATAAGCAGGAGAAAGAGTGAAAGTGGTAAAATTGCCTGAATAGCGGCCTTGGTGTTTCGTGTTATTACATCAGCAGCATCAAAAGCGGCATTAGCAGATGTACTGTTCAGATATTTGGCAACCATTGCGGATAGAGAATCAGCATTACCGCCGGCCAATAACAGCTGCGACTCATATGTTGCATTATTTATTGCGTACTGAACCATATTGTCAGAACCGCCAAACACTTTTTCAACTGCAACTCTGTTTTCAGGAGCAAAAAACTCCCTTTCCTGCATTGGATAGGGCATTCCTCCCATGAGTATCAAACCAAGGGTGTAAACCGCTATTACAGGGAAAAGAGAGGCGAGAGTTACAACACCGAAACCTCCGGCGGAATCTCCCCCCTTCGACATTATCCTGCAAATTCCAATACCAAGAGCAAGTACAAGCGGCACAGT